>JAJBSY010000289.1 GCA_020861205.1 Deltaproteobacteria bacterium
CCCTGCAAGACACCGCCGGCTCGGTCATTGGCTCTCTGGACGGAGCGCGGGCCATGCGCGAGGCGCATCCCGGGGCCGTCTATATCCACCGTGGCCGCACGTACCTCGTCCGGTCCCTGGACCTTGCCGCGCATACCGCCGTGCTGGAACCGGGCAGACCCGCCTACTATACCCGCACGCGCGGCAACAAGAATACCGAGATACTTTCCGTCCATGCCCAAAAAAGCCTCTGGGGCGCCTCCGTTGGCTTCGGCAGGCTTCGGGTGACCGAAGAGATCACCGGGTACGAAAAACGTTCCACGCGGGACGGCAGGCTGCTTTCCGTGGTTCCCCTGGAATTCGACCCCCTTGTCTTTGAAACCGAGGGATTGTGGCTGACCATCCCGGATACCGCGCGGCACGCCGTGGAAGACGCGCTCCTACATTTCATGGGAGCCATTCACGCCGTGGAACATGCGGCCATCGGCATCATGCCGCTCCTGGTCATGGCGGACAGGAACGACTTCGGCGGCATTTCCACGCCCATGCACGCCGGTCTCGGCACGCCGGCGGTCTTCATCTACGACGGGTTGCCGGGCGGGGCCGGACTCTGCTCCCAGGCTTTCCGCGATGCTCATACCCTGCTTTCGCGCACTTTGAACGTCATCGCGGGGTGCAGCTGCGAGACCGGCTGCCCTTCCTGCGTGCATTCCCCCAAATGCGGTTCCGGCAACCGACCCATCGACAAGGAAGGGGCCATTCTGCTGCTCCGCACCATGCAGCGGGAGACGGCCGAGGCACCCGTTCCGGAAATCCGGCTCGCCGCGGCCGTTCCTCCTTCTCCGGCGGTGTCGGCCGGAGAGGCTTTCCCGGTTGACCGGCAGACGGCGACCGCCGTGACCGTAAGGCAGGGGCCGGACTTCGCGGCCATCACGGCCGTGACCGTGAGCCCGAGGGAGAGCGTCGGGGAGAAAAAACCCTCGCCGCCGGGCCGGTACGGGGTTCTGGACGTGGAGACCCGCTATTCGGCCCAGGAAGTCGGAGGATGGCACAAGGCGGACAGGATGGGAATAAGCGTCGCGATTCTGTACGACTCCGCGACCGACGCCTTCACGGCCTACACCCAGGACCGGATACCGGAACTGGCCGCCCGGTGCGCCGAGCTCGACCTGGTGGTGGGCTTCAACATCCAGCGGTTCGACTACGCGGTGCTGACCCCTCACGCGCCGGGCGTCGCCTGGCGGCGTTTTCCCACCCTGGACATGCTCGCCCGTATCCATGAGCGGCTTTCCTACCGGGTTTCCCTGGACAACATAGCCCAGGCCACGCTGAACGCGGGCAAGAGCGCGGACGGGCTCCAGGCGCTTGCCTGGTGGAAGGCCGGCGCCCTGGACAAGATCGAGGAATACTGCCGCCGCGACGTGCAGGTGACCCGGGATGTCTATCTGTACGGCCGTGAAAACGGGTATGTGTTGTTCACGAACAAAGCCAAGCAGATTGTCCGCGTCCCCGTGACGTGGTAACAGGTAGTGCGCGCGTGTCGCGGCTCGCGGTCGCGGAAGGCCTTCGCGAAACGGCGCGCGGTTTTTTTTCGGCGGACCCTTTGCCGTCAAGGGCCCCCATCCGCCCGCCGGGGCGCTTATTCGCAAGGAGATTGCCCATGTCTGCGTATACCTTGTTGCGCGATGATTTGCTCGCCTCCATCCCGGAAGACAGGATTTTTACCGACCCGCTCCGGACGCTGGCCTACGGCACGGACGCGAGCTTTTACCGGCTGACCCCCAAGGTCGTGGTTGACGCGCTGAACGAAGGCGAAATCATCGAAATCCTGCGCCTTGCGCGCAAACACAAAACGCCGGTCACGTTCCGGGCGGCCGGTACCAGCCTGTCCGGCCAGGGCGTGACGGATTCCGTCCTGGTACGGCTCGGGTACGGCTGGCGCGGCCACAGAATCAGCGAGGACGCCGGAACGATCAGCCTGCAGCCGGGCATCATCGGGGCGGACGCCAACAAGCTCCTGGCGCCCCTCGGCCGCAAGATCGGCCCGGACCCGGCCTCCATCGATTCCTGCATGATCGGCGGCATCGCGGCCAACAACGCCAGCGGCATGTGCTGCGGGGTGGCCGACAACTCTTACAAGACCCTTGTGTCGGCCAGGCTCATCCTGGCGGACGGCACTCTGCTGGATACGGCGGACCTCGCCAGCCGCACGGCCTTTGCCGTGAGCCACAGGCATATTCTGGACGGCCTGCTCGCCCTGCGTAAAAAGATACTTGCCGACGAGGCTCTGGCCGACCGCATCCGCCGCAAGTTCAGGATCAAAAACACGACCGGCTACAGCATCAACGCCCTGGTCGATTTCGACGATCCTTTCGAGATTCTGGAACACCTGATGATCGGGTCCGAGGGAACGCTCGGCTTCATCGCGGAAGTGACCTACCGGACCGTGCATGACCACGCGTTCAAGGCGTCTTCCCTCATGCTGTTCTCGTCCATCCCCGAAGCCTGCCGGGCCGCCGCCGCCTTGCGTGACGCGCCGGTATCCTCCTCGGAGCTGATGGATCGCGCGTCCCTTCGATCCGTCGAAGGGCAGCCGGGCATTCCGGATCATATCGCGAGCCTGGGCGACGAGGTATGCTCGCTCCTGGTGGAAACCCGGGCCGCCAGGAAAGCGGACCTGACGAGGCAGATCAAGGCGATTGCCGGGGCGGTGAAGGGCCTCGACCTGGTGGCCCCGGTCACGTTTACGGCCGTGGAAAAGGAATACGCGGCGCTCTGGAAGATCCGCAAGGGCATCCTCCCGTCCGTGGGCGCGGTGCGCGTGCCCGGGGAGACCAGCATCATCGAGGACGTGGCGGTGCCCGTCGAGAGCCTGGCCTCGGCCGCCCTGGATATCCAGAAACTGTTCGCCAAGTATGGCTATGCGGAAGGGGTCATCTTCGGCCACGCCCGGGACGGCAACCTGCATTTCTGCTTCAACCAGAATTTCGATGACCCGAAGGAAATAGCCCGCTACGCAGCGTTCATGGACGAGATATGCACCCGTATCGCCGCCGGGTATGACGGTTCCCTGAAAGCCGAGCACGGCACGGGCCGCAACATGGCTCCCTTTGTGGAGATGGAATGGGGGAAGGCCGCCTATGCCCTGATGCGCCAGGTCAAAACCCTGCTCGATCCCGAGGGCCTGCTCAATCCCGGCGTGATCCTGAACGACAACCCCAGGGCGCACGTGATCGACTTGAAGCCGCTCACCCCGGCCCACGCGCTTATCGACGCCTGCTCCGAGTGCGGGTTCTGCGAAGCGACCTGTCCCTCGCGCCGTCTTTCCCTGACGCCGAGGCAGCGCATATCCTCCTGGCGCGAGATCATGCGGCTCACCGACCCGATGCAAAAGAGCCGGCTGCTCAAGGCTATGGAGAAGAGCTACGCCTACCAGGGCAAGGATACCTGCGCCGCCGACGGCTTGTGTGCCCTGCGCTGCCCGGCCCAGATAAACACGGGCGCTTTTATCAAGCACCTGCGCGGGGCGGGTGACGGAGCGTTCGCTAAAGGAACCGCGTCGTTTATCGGCAATCACTTTCGCGGAACCTGTCTTGGCGCGTCCGTGCTGCTTTCTTCCGTGAACGCGGCGCACCGGCTGCTCGGTACGAAATTCATGCAAAAGGGTTCCGATGCCTTGCGGGTCCTCTCCTGCCGGAAAGTCCCGGCCTGGAACAAAGCCATGCCCACGGGGGTGTACGCGTTGCCCGCTTCCGGCAAGGGGAAATCGGCCGATCCCGAAAAAACCGTGGTCTACTTTCCCAGCTGTATCAGCCGCACCATGGGGCCGGGCCTGGATTCCACGGACCGCCGGTCCGAGGTCCAGATCACGGTGGACGTGCTCGCGCGGGCGGGATACCGGGTCGTTTTCCCGGAAAACGCGGAGCGGCTCTGCTGCGGCATGGCCTTCGCCAGCAAGGGCTTTGCGGAAGAAGCGGCGGCCAGGGCCAAGGAACTGGGCGAGGCGCTCCTCGCCGCCACGGACAACGGCCGCTTTCCGGTGTTGTCCGAAACGAGCCCCTGCCTCCTGCACATGCGCGAAACCCTTGATCCGCGATTGAAACTCTACGAGCCCATCGGATTCGCCATGGAATGCCTCGTTCCCGCGCTGACCATCCGCAAGCTCCCGAAAAGGGTGGCCGTGCACGCCACCTGCTCCACACGCAAGATGGGGCTGGCGGATCAGCTCGTGGCGCTCGCCTCCCTGTGCGCCCAAACCGTCGTCGCGCCGGAGCATACCGAATGCTGCGGCTGGGCCGGCGATCGCGGGTTCACCCATCCGGAACTCAACGAGGCCGCGTTGCACGACCTGCGCCGGCAGGTCGGCGGGTGCGACGCGGGCTATTCCACGAGCCGCACCTGCCAGATCGGGCTGACGCTTCACGGCGGCATCCCGTACATGCACATCCTGGCCCTGCTTGACGAAGCGAGCGCCTGAACGTGCAGGAACTCCCGGCCCGGAGGGCCGGGGGTGCTTTTTCGATTTTCCCGCTTGACGAAGACGCCGTCGCAGATAAAATAATAGATACTATTTTTAGTAGACCTGTTGCCGAACCTGACCCGGCACTCATCTGAAAGGAGACACGCATGAAATCATTGAAAGGAACGCGGACGGAAAAGAACATCATGGTCGCCTTCGCGGGGGAATCCGAAGCGCGCAACCGGTATACCTACTGGGCCGCCCAGGCCAAGAAGGACGGGTACGTCCAGATCCAGCACATCTTCGAGGAAACCGCGGACCAGGAAAAAGAGCACGCCAAACGGCTGTTCAAGTTTCTTGAAGGCGGCATGGTGGAAACCACGGTTACCTTCCCGGCCGGGGTCATCGGCAATACCTATGACAACCTTATCGCCGCCGCCGAAGGCGAGCACGAGGAAGCGAACGACATGTACCCCACC
>JAJBSY010000083.1 GCA_020861205.1 Deltaproteobacteria bacterium
GACATGTCCGCCCGGGTCGCCTTCCCGGAGGACATCGACCTTGTCATGGGCGTCATTCTCGTCGCGCTGGTCCTGGAAGGAACGCGGCGCGAACTGGGCAACGCCATCCCCATACTCGCCGTCATATTCATCCTGTACGCCCTCTTCGGCAACCTCATCCCGTTCAAGGAACTTTCACACCGCGGCTATCCCCTGTGGCGGGTGCTCAGCAACCTGACCATGGCGACGGAAGGTATTTACGGGCAGGTGCTCGGCGTCTCGGCCACCTACATCTTCCTTTTCGTGCTGTTCGGGGCCTTTTTGGAGAACAGCGGCGCGAGCAAATTCTTCATCGACCTCTCCCTTGCCTTTTTCGGCAAGTCACGCGGCGGCCCCGCGAAGGTCGCCACCGTCTCCAGCGGCCTGTTCGGCATGGTGTCCGGCAGCGCGGTCGCCAACGTCATGTCCGTCGGCCCCTTCACCATTCCCATGATGACAAGGCTCGGGTACGACCCGAAATTCGCGGGCGGGGTCATTTCCGTATCCGGCACCGGCGGACAGTTCATGCCGCCGATCATGGGCGCGGCCGCCTTCATCATCGCCGAGACCCTTTCCATGCCGTACATGGAAGTGGTCAAGGCGGCCTTCATTCCGGCATTCCTGTATTACGTGGCTCTGTGGTTTATCGTGGACATCCGGGCGCAGCGCGAAAACATCAACGTCGTGCCGGACGACCAGATCCCCAACTGGAAGGACGTTCTGTTCAAGAACTTCTACCTGGGCATTCCTCTGGCGCTCCTGATCTACTTCCTTGCGATCATCCGCTGGTCGCCGCTGAAGGCCGGGTTCTGGTGCATCGTCTCCCTGCTGGTGGTTTCCTGCTTCAGGAAGGAAACCCGGCCCACCCCGGAACGCCTGTTCAAGGCCCTGCGCGACGGCGCCCTCGGCAGCCTGAGCGTTGCCATCGTCAGCGCGGCCGCCGGCATCATCATCGGGATTCTTTCCCTGACGGGTCTGAGCCTCAAGTTCTCCCAGGTCCTCATCTCCCTCTCCATGGGCAGTATGCCGATCCTGCTGGTTCTGACCATGATCGCCGGCCTGGTCCTGGGCATGGGCATGACCACGACCTCGGTCTACATCGTGCTCAGCGTCCTGGTCGCTCCGGCGCTGACGCGCATGGGCGTCCAGGGCATCGCGGCCCATCTTTTCGTGTTCTTCTTCGGGATTCTGTCGGCCATTACCCCGCCCGTCGCCACGGCTTCCTACGCCGCGGCGAGCATAACCAAGACCTCGCCGACCGCGCTCGGCTATGAAGGTTGGCGCATCGGCCTCGCCGGGTACATCATTCCCTTCATGTTCATCTACAGCCCCACGCTCCTGATGCAGGGTTCCATCCTCGAAATCGGCCAGGCCGTCATCACGGCCATGGTGGGCATATACTGCCTGGCGGCGGCCCTCGAAGGCTACATGCACGGCTGGGTCATCCTCCCGATGCGGTTCGTGCTCTTCGCGACGGCGCTGCTGCTCATGGACGGCGGCATGATCACCGACGGCATCGGCATGGCGGCTTTCCTTGCCATCTTCTTCTTCCAGAAGAAATTTGCGAGAAAGTCCGTCGCGGAAACAAAGGCGATGAGCCCGGCCGGGCCGGGAACCGCTGCCGACGCCGAAGGCGAGGCTTGACCAAAACAATCTTCCGGGCGGGGCGAAAGCCCCGCCACAGGAGTACATATGAAAGCGGTGATGAAACATAAACGTGAGCACGGCGGCGTCGATGTGTTCGATATCGAAAAACCCGCCGCGCCCGAAAATGACGAAGTCCTGGTGAAGATCCACAGCGCCGCCCTCTGCGGCAGCGACATCCACGCCTATGAGTTTATCGATTCCTATCAATCCTTCATGCACGTGCCCGTGGTGCTGGGGCACGAAGGCTCGGGCGTCGTCGAGGCCGTGGGTGAAAATGTGACGGGATTCAAAGTCGGCGACAGGGTCATGGGCGAGTCCAACATCTATTGCGGAACCTGCCGCAACTGCCATTCGGGCATGACCCATATCTGCGACAACAACCTCATGCGCGGGCTCACCACCCCCGGCGTCATGCGCGAGTATGTCACGTGGTCGGAAAAGAACCTCCACCATGTCCCGGCCAATCTCTCCTTCCCCGAAGCGGCCGCGGCCCAGGCCGTAACCGTCAGCGCCCACGGCGTGTTGCAGCGCATCACCGTCAGGCCCGGGGACAAGGTCCTTGTTTCCGGGGTGGGCATCATCGGGCTTGCGGCCGCGCAGCTGGCCCGGGCCTGCGGCGCGACAGTGGTAATGACCGGAACGGACGCGGACGAGGAATCGCGCATCCCCGTGGCAAAAAGCATGGGCCTGGATGTATTCAACTGCCAGAAGGAAAACGTGGTGGAGGGATTCATCGGGCGCGCCGGTTCCAAGGCGGATTTCACCATCGAGTGTTCCGGCGCGGCCCCGGCGTTCATTTCCGGGCTCGCCGCCATCCGCAAGGGCGGCTCCATGCTGCTGCTGGGCCTTCCGAACAAGGAGGTCACCTTCCCCTTCGCCAACGCGATCAGAAGCGAGATCAACATTATCACCAGCTACACCTCGGGATGGGACGATTACGAAAAAACCTTGGCCCTGCTCTCTTCCGGGGCGCTCGACATCAAACCCCTCCTGACCGGCTATGCCGTGGAGAACGCCGTGAGGGCGTTTGAAGACGCGGTAAACAAAGTTGCCGTCAAACCCGTTCTGCAGTTTGCCGAGTGAATTGTATACGAATGAAACCTGTCAACCGTTTTACCTTGGAGGAACTATGAGACGGCTGTTAACGCTTTTAGCGGCGACCACGTTTTGCGCGGCCACGGCATTCCCCGCCTTTGCCGCCGGACACAACCTTGTCATCGCGTCCGGGAACTCGGGCGGCACGTATTATTACATAGGGGCCGGCATGGCCAAGCTCCTGTCGCAAAAGCTGCCGGATGTGGAAGTGACCACCGAGGCTACGACCGGATCGCCTGTCGAAAACGGCACCTTCACCTCCCAATCCGTCGAGACCATGGGCATTTTCACCCTGGACGGAGCCTACGCGGCCAAGGAAGGGGACAAAAGCAAGGGGTTCAGAAAACCCCTGACCAACCTCGGCATGATCCAGGCCGGGCACGACCTGCTCCTTTACTGGATCACCAAGGAAAGCTCCGGCATCAAGAGCCTGGCGGACGCCAAGGGCAAGCGCATCGGCCTCCCGTCCGTCGGCAACACGGCCTATTTCCAGGCCCTGGCCCTGCTTGAAGCCTACGGCCTGAAAAAAGGGGATTACAAAGGCATTCCCATGACCTATGCCGAACAGGGCGACGGCCTCAAGGACGGGAATATCGACATCATGTGCGCCGGCGGCGGCATTCCCCAAGCGGCGGCGCTGGACGTGACCACCACCCACGATTGCGTCTTCCTGAGCATTGACGACGACAAGATCGCGGACTTGAAGGAAAAGTACCCGTACTGGTGGGTTTCCGATATCCCGGCAAACGTCTACCGCAACCAGGACAAGCCGGTTCGCGTGTTCACCTCCAAAGTCTGCCTGTTCGCCAACACCGATATGGACGTTGAGCTCGCTTACCAGATCACGAAGGCGCTGGCTGAAAGCACCAAGGAACTGGCCGAGATTCACGCCGAAGGCAGCAAATGGTCGGCGGAGAACACCAAACCTCTCTTTGAGGAGCAGGTCGTTCCCTTCCATCCGGGAGCCACCAAATATTACAACGAGTTGTGGAAGAAGTAGCCGGGCCTGAAGGCCGAACCAGCGCGGGCCGGGCCTCCCGTCCCGCGCTTTCAAGCACGAAAGGAATACTCTATGGGGCAGATAACGCGAACGGCGGTTATCGGATCGGGCATTATGGGACACGGCATCGCTCTTGTGTGCGCCCGCAGCGGCGTTCCGGTGACGCTTTTCGACATCAGCGCCGAAGCGCTCGAAAACGCCGCGAAAAAACTACGCCAGGCCATGCGGCAGCTCGTGGACAACGACCTGGCAGCGTCTGGCGACCTGGAATCGGTCCTGAAGCGGATCGCCTATTCCACGAACATGGCGGAAGCGGTCAAAGGGGCGGACATTGTTTTTGAAGCGGTTCCCGAAAAGCTTCCCCTGAAGCGCTCGGTGTATGCCGACCTGGAAGCCGCCTGCGCGCCGCAAACCATTTTCGCCAGCAACACCTCCGGCATTCCCATCAATACCCTTGCGGCCCTGACAAAACGCCCCGAACGGTTCGTGGGCACCCACTTTTTCATGCCGGCCCATCTCATCCCGCTGGTGGAAGTGATCCAGGGCGACGCCACCCGCGAAGACGGCATCGAAACCGTCATGGCGTTTCTTGCCGGGGCGGGCAAAATTCCCGTCCGGGTCCGCCGGGATATTCCCGGATTTATCGCCAACCGGCTGCAGCACGCCCTGGCCCGGGAGGCCATGTCCCTGGTGCAGAAAGGCATAGCCTCCGCCGAGGACGTGGACGCGGTGGTCAAAACCAGCCTGGCCGTGCGTATGCTCTTCACCGGCCCTGTCGAGCAGCGGGATTTCAACGGGTTGGACACCCATATGTCCATCGCCGAATACCTGTACAAAGACCTGGAAGACACGAAGACGCCGCTGGCCATCCTGGCGGACAAGGTGGCGGCGGGCGACCTGGGCATCAAGAGCGGCAAAGGATTTTACGACTGGCGCGACAAAGATATCGCCGCCGTCAACGCGGCGAAGAACCAGCACCTTATCGACGTGTTGAAGCTGACGGCCTCATGAACTGAGTATGCGTAACGACACGGCGTCTTTATGCTTTTAAGTCTTCGGGGTTTGGTTTATAGGGAACCGCGGATGCGCATTCCGCCTCCGCGGTTCCGCCGGATACGGCCGGTCCCGCCC
>JAJBSY010000138.1 GCA_020861205.1 Deltaproteobacteria bacterium
CAGGCTTTCGCCCATTGCGCAATATTCCCCACTGCTGCCTCCCGTAGGAGTCTGGGCCGTGTTCCAGTCCCAGTGTGGCTGATCATCCTCTCAGACCAGCTATTCATCGCAGGCTTGGTGAGCCATTACCCCACCAACTACCTAATGAAACGCGGACTCATCCCAAAGCGAAAGCATATGCAGAGGCCTCCTTTAACACCAAGATGAAATGGTGCCATATCCGGTATTAGCAGTCGTTTCCAACTGTTGTCCCAAACTTCGGGATAGATCATCCACGCGTTACTCACCCGTGCGCCACTAGCTTGGGGAGCAAGCTCCCTTCGCCCGTTCGACTTGCATGTGTTAGGCACGCCGCCAGCGTTCAATCTGAGCCAGAATCAAACTCTCCAGTTAAAATAAAAACTTCCGAAGAAGTTACTATCAAACTCGCAGAGCTTAACCAATTGCTCGGTCAAACCTGACTGAATCTCTTTCTTCCCAACTCACTATTTACTTGTCAAAGAACCCCTCGGCCCCTACGGAATTCCTCCCGTCCGAACCGGCGAGACGCGTTATGCATCATCCCGCTCCCCCCGTCAACACCTTTTTACGAAAAAACTTCCTTTTTTCGCCGGACCCGGTTCTTCGCCTGCGCGCCTCAACCGAGCCCCGTCATACGCGGGACGATCTATCTATGATGGAAGCGCCGCCTTGTCAATCAATTCTCGCAAGTTTTTATAAGACAACCAAAATTTCACTCGCACGCAACAGATTATTGCTTCTTGGGAAAAGACAGCGAGAGACCGGCGCTCTTCAGGTTCTCACGCAATTCCTCGGGGGTCGCCGCAAAGGCAAAGCCCACGGTACCATTATCTATTTGGATTTCCAGTATGGAGTCGCCAACCTGTATACGTCCCGCCTTCTCCCCCGTGGGCAAGGTGAGCTCAAGAACGGGTTTGCGGTCCGCATGGTCCCCCGGCAGAATCTTCCCCACGACCATGCGCTGCTTCTTGCTGCGCAAAAAAATTTCCCGCGCCACAAGCGTCCCTTGTTCAAGATCAGATGCTTCGACAAGCAGTCCGTAGTGTCCGGAGAAATAGGCCGCTCCCGGCCTGAGCGTGTGCTTCAGCCTCTCTTGGGAGTAGGTATCCCGTTCGCGGCGCGCGAGCGTTTCATAGGCCTCGCTTGCCTCCGCGAAGTTCTTGGCGGCTTCCGCAAACCGGGGGGACGCAACATCCGTCGCCGGTCCATTTTGGGCATACTGCGCATAACGGCGCGCGGCGATCAGGGAAGGATGGAGCGCCTGTATCCATTCCGGATCGGGCATCCTTATTTCCAGCCCTTGCGCGCGCCTGTGGCCCGAAATCTCGACGGAAAACTCCATTTGCTCCCCCGCTGCATGGCGAGGGTAAACGAGCACGGTTTCGGCAAATGGTTCTTTGGGCTTCTGCGCGGCCAATGCCGCGCGCGTGTTTTCCGGAAGCCGGCCCGCGAGGTCGGCCGCTGTCTCCAAAAAACGCCGCCCTTTTGCGATATCGGCCATAAGGGGAATATCCCCGGCTTCGGCAACCAGAGCGTACACCGGTTCGGCAAACTCCATACGGATGTTGACGTTCCCTTCAAAGTACCCGGATTCCAAGCGCTTCCAGGATGCTGCGTCCACGGATGCGACCCGGACCGTGAACGGCAGGCCGGCGTTTAGCGTGCGTTCGATCTCCAGCCCGAGGGCTACGGGTTCCGGCGGATCGTCGCGCATGAGCCAGAAAAGCCCCAAGGGAATGAGCACCCCCAGAAAAATTGAAACAATGAGACCCGGCCCCTGGCGCTGGGAGGTACCTGTTTTCAAGAAAATACCCATGCCTACTTCTTCATGGACCGGACCAGCCAGACCGTGACACCGGACAAAAAGACAACCGCCAGTATGAGCACGGCCCAGAGAATCCATTCCCGCGCCTTCCCGTCATCCGCAACAGCCGGAGAAATACCGCCCGTATCCTGGACGTGCGGCTCGGCCGCTATTTCCCGGGCGGGCTGGATGTCGGTCTGGGCCAGCATCGGCAACGCCGATGCCTCCACGGGCGCGCTTCTCCCGTACGCCAGCGTCCATGGCCCGTTGCCCCGGGCAAGGAACAGCAGTTCCCGTGGCTGCCAGTACGCGCGAAGACCGGGCGCCACGGCGAACGGGATGTCCCCCGCCGCGCGCAAATTCCAGTAACGGCGGGACGCGGTCACCGGGAAGGGATCGCCCGTCAGGGTAGCCCCGTCCTTCTCCAGGCGGTAGATGAACCCCTTGGCGACCTGCATGTACCGGCCCTCGGGATCGTCCGCGCCCAGCAGGACCACGGCCATCATATCCGCCTGGGGGAGATCGAACCCGATGGCCTGCAATGGAACCGGCCCGGCATGGTATAGGAGACCATCCGCTTGTTTTCCGACAAGGTGCCAGGAAGAATGGTTTCCCGGACCTCGTGGGTGGTTTTGCCGAAAACGGCCTTGGCGGAAAAAGAAACCACGGGAATATCGCCGTCCGCGAACCGGAGCAGGAGATAGCGGTCCATCCGGGGCGGCAAGGCCAGCGTATCCCGCTCCATGGCAATGTCGCCCTGGCGGGTGCGAACCAGCATCTGCGGCCTGCCGAGCGTTCTCCAGGAGTCCAGGTTGGCGCTGGTTTGCATGGATACGGCCGCCATGAACGGTTCGTCACCGCCCAAATGCACGGTAAGCAAACACTCCCGCAGATCCTCCGCTGAAAATGCCTGCCCTTCCACCGGGCCGGGTGAGCCGGCCGCCTCGAGGAACGCCCCCATATCCAATAAATAGGACACGGGACCCGGCTTCGCAAAATCATCACCCTGCCCCTTTATGCGGACAATGCCGCCGTGGGCGTTTATTTCAATATCCATGGAACCCGGGGCTTCCGCTCCGGCTTTCGGTTTTTCCGGCTGCCACAAAAAATGGGGCACTTCCCGGCTCACCTCCAGGCTCCTGTCCGTTCCCTCCGGCGCTCGGAGCTGGAACGGGACCGGCGTCCCGTCCGCGTCAAACACGCAGAGGTCGCGGAAAGACGCGAGGCTCAAGCCTTTGTATACGCTCTCGGGCAACATGAAGGAGAGCACCGACCCGGCCCGGCCGTCCAGAACCACTGTCTGGTCGAACGTTTCGACCGCCAGAGGAAGCTCCTGCTTTACGGATTGCGAGGCCGCGCGCGCCCGGCGTTCGGCGCGTTTTTCGGAAAGAGACGCCGCCTGCGCGGACCCGGCGGCGAGCGCCATTACAAGCGCCACGGCCAGCCCACGGCAAACAAACCCCATGTTTTTGCTATACAGTTGCCGCATCGTTGTTTTCCCCGGCGGTTCCGCCTTCTTGGTTGTCGTCAGAGTCTTCAGGAAAATCGCCAGTCCCGGGATCCCCCCCGTCCGGTTCGTCTTCCCCGTCTTTCCAGGACGGCGGCAACGGCGCGAGCCAGCCGATCAGGAGGAAGATGCCGCCCATGACGAAAAATGAAATAACCCGGAACAGGGTTCCCTTGTCCGCGAGATCCACCAGGAAGAGCTTGGCGGTATCCAGGAGCATGAGGCTTGCGCCGATGAGCCAGATGAGGCGGATGCATTTGCGGTTGCCGAGAATAAGATGGCTCATGCCCCATACGCCCCACAAAATCGTCAACAGGACCTGGAAGGATTCATGTTCCCAGGCGCGGCCCATCGGCGTGCCCGTAAAGTGGGCGATGGCCCGGAACAACATGCTGTGCAGCCAGACGAATGCCAGCCCGTCCAGGACCAGGATCAGCCGCGCCAACGGCAGGACGAAACGGAGGCCGCCGAGCTGGCTGATAGCCCTCTGCCACAAAGCGAATGTTGCTATACACAAGGCCTGTTTCAGTTCCAGGGGGTTGAGCAGCGGCACGTAAAACGGCAACGGCGCCGGCCGGCCCAGGCTGAAAAAACTGAAGAACAGCCACACGCCCAGAGGCACGAAGAGAACGGCCGGAACCGAACCGCCGAGAATACGGGCATGGTCGTGCGTGAAGGAAACGGTACGGCCTTCGGTATACCGCTTGATAACCCAGACCAGTGCCATCGTGTACACGAGCGCCGGCAAAATACTGGCCAGCTGCCCCCAGGCCCGGCTGAGCCCCAGGTCGAGGGCCGCGCCCCGGCCGCTGCTGGTGAGCATGAACAGCAGTTCCAGCGCGAGGATTCCGGCCCACCAGGCGTGGCGCGTATCCGTTACCCTGGAGCGGCAATACCGGAGCATACCGATCTGGGTTACGGCAAAAGCCGCCCAGGCAACGGCGCTCCAGCCGGTCAGGAAGTTGTGCCGCAGGAACAGGCGCGCTTCCAGCGTTACCATCCGCCAGGCGTCGGGGACGATCCCTCCATGCCAGACCACGGCCGCCGAACGGTCGATAAAGTCACCGCCCGTCGCGATCACCAGGCAGCCCGCCGCCGTGACCAGCGGGACACAGGCCGCCGCGAAGAGAAACTCCCGCACCCCCGTGGCCTTCTCCGCGAAATACAGGATCACGGATGAAAGGCTTACCGCGAGGAAAAACATCACCAGCGGCTGTCCGGCGAAACGGCCTGCCTCCAAAGCCAGTCCACCGTACCACCAGAACAGCCCGAGCAGCGCCAGGAAGCTCTCGAACCGGATCCCCCCGAAAGCCTTGTTAAAGGCTTCGGGCGTTTCGCGCCCGGGGGCGTCCGCGTCCATTTTATGAAAACAGGCCGAGCTCAGGGCCGCAAGACTTATAAGGCTCGTGGACAACAGCGTATGCCCCGGTTCGGACTGTATGTCCCAGAAAAAAGCTCCCATACCCACGGCTTGCAACAGCAAGGCCACGGCCTTTATCCGCGCCGACCTGACGCGGCAGGCGAAAAAGAACAGTAATGCGCCTTCCACGGCCCAGACC
>JAJBSY010000121.1 GCA_020861205.1 Deltaproteobacteria bacterium
CATTTCTGCAGGGCTCGCAGGGCATTTCCGGCGTCATCTGGCCGTTGCGGACCGATTGGACAAGGGTCTGCATTTCGCTCAGGGTTCCGGCCACGGTCAGGGTGGCGTTCTTGACAAGCTCCGCCATCCCCGCCGCTTCAGCCGCGTTCCTGGCGCCCTGGCGCATGACGGCGGCATCGCTCCTGATTCTTCCGGTAAGGGCGGCGGCGGTCTTTTCCTTCCCCGACGTACCGGCCTTGGGATGGAGCAAGATATCCGCGACAACCGAATTCAGACTCCCGCCATTGACAAGCGCCTGGTTGAGAAACTGCTGTCCCAAAAGCGCCAGCGTTTGATGCCGCAAATAATCCGTCATGCCGCCTCCCTTGCCTCGCCGTGCATGAACGCCTATCGGCAAAATCGAGGGGAATCTTTACGGGTATCGCAGGTATCGTCCGCGACCGGTTTGGTCACGGTGCGGTGGGAACCGGGAAGGTGTAGGTGACGTTTGACTGATCTTCGGCGGTGACGGTGAGGTAAAGGCTGGTCACATCCTCGGCGCGGATGTCTCCGGGCAGGACAAACTCGGTATTCACCCGTTTATACCGGTTGATGATAAACCGAAGGGAATCCCGGCTGATCTGGGTTATGTCGACCCGTTCCCCGGATTTGGTCCCGATGGCCACGTGCACCCTGCCGTTGAGCGTCAGCTGCTGATCCCTGTTGCTGAGATCGAACCCCAGCCTGAAGGTTTTGACGCCGGCCGGCCGGATCTGCACTTCGGAGATGAGCGCGGGATGCTCTCCGATTTCTTTACCGCTTCCCGCGGCTCCCGTGGATGCGGGCGGGGGATCCGCCCCGTTCGCGGAAGGCGCGGGTTCAACCGCCCGGGGCGGTGGGTTGTCCGAAGGCAACGTTCCGGCCGGAGGGGTTTCCGGAACGACCGGTTCGCCCGCGCCGGAGGGCGGGTCGGCGGTATCTGGCCGCGCCTCACCCCCTTCCGCCGGCGCTTGCGCGTCGTCCGACCCCGGCGGAGTCGACGGGCCGTTTTCGGTTACGGCGTTCGGCTTGCCGTTGGTTCCCTCCACGCCGGAAGCAATGGAAGGAACCCCCACCATGGAGGAACGCGGAAGCGTGGATTCCTTGATCCGCTCCACGCCCGCGAAGCGGCCGAGCTGGCGCCGGTTTTCACCGAGTTTTTCCGCCAGTTCCGCCCTCTCGTGCTGCAGCGTCTGGTATTTTATCCAGTAATAATGGGCAGCGTAGCCGGCGGCGCCGCTCGCGCCGCTGAATACGACGAATATGACGGCCAGGAATTTTATCCAGAAGGGCTTCAGGCGAAAGGAAACAACCTTGCTGTCGTCCCGCAGGAAAAGAATGCTGTAGGAGGCGCTTTTTTTGACGACCGGTTCAAGGTGTTTCATTACTGCATCGGGCTCCAGTCTTCACGAACTATCCGCCATGCATCGCCTTCCGCCTGTAGATACAGGGTCTTCACGCCCATGTCCGCGAAGCTTTTGGAGTCTGTGTATGCTTGGTGCATATCCACGACCACCATACCCTGCTTAGAGGTGATACGGATATTTGTCAACACGACCTGCTTGGGACTGCTTCTGCGCCACAGCCCGGCCTTGTGGTTGCGGATGGCGGTGGCTCCCTGCCGCCCGCCCTGGATGGCGTTGGCGGCATAGCAGGCGGCGTAGGCGTTCAGATCACCTTTTTCCCAAGCCTTGCGCCACCGTTCGACAAAGAGGGTAACGTCGCCGAGCCCGGGCTTGCCCGGAACCGGCTTGGCCGCCCGCGGCTCCGCTTTCGCGGCCGGCGCGGGTTTGGCCCCCATTTCGGCCAGGGCCACGGCTATGGGTTCCCTCGCCGGGAGGGCGGGTTGCGGAGCGGGCGCGGCGGTTGCAACAGGCCGGGGGGCCGGCGCCGGCGTTTGACGGGGCTCGGGAGCGGATTGCGGGGCGGCCGGAATCGGCTGTGCGGGAACGGCGGGCGCCACGGCAACGGCCACCGGCTTGGCAGGCGCCTTATCCGGCTTGGCCGGTTCAGACGCCACCGGCGCGCCGTTCAGTCCGGCGGTCAGGGTACCGTAGAGATGCGGCGCCCACTCCATGCCGACAATCCGCAAGTCGCCCTGCTTGTCCTTTTGCCAATACAGGCGGCGCACGCCCTTGGAAGACAGGTTCGAGGCGCGGTAATCCTGCTGGAACCAGGTCACCCAGTACCCCGGCCCCTGCAGGGCCTGGACGTTGCGAACCTTGGTATCGATGAAGGACACCCGTTTAAAGACGCGTTCCTTTTGCTGCCGGAACGCGTCAAAGCTTTCGCCCTGCGCCAGGGCATAGGCCTCGGCGTCGTAGTAGTCGAAAAATTTCTTTGAGCGGCTGGACCAGGCTTTGGCCCAGTCATGGGTTTTTTTGTACAAGGCGTTGACGATGGCCATGTCCTCGGGCGTGGGTTCGGATTCGAAGCGAACGGCTTCCGCCAGCGCCACGGGCGTACCGGGGGTCAGGTTCTTGCCGAGCACCGCTATATCCGTGTTGTTCAGGGAGACGCATCCCTCGGTCAAGTTCGGCGTGATGGGGACGCCCCGGCCGTGGATCCAGATGCCGTAACCGGTTTTGCGGCGCAGCTTGTCCACGGGGTTGGGATAATTGAGGGTGTAGGCCTCGTACCCGTATTTCTCGTAGTCCAGGCCCGAAGCGATCCGCTGGATGATGAAGTACACGCCTTCCGGAGTTCTGAGATCCCCTTCGGAAAACTTGTCGCCCGCGTTCTGGCCCGTCGTGCAGGGGTATTTGCCCGCCAGCCTGAGCGGGCTGTGGCGTTCGAACAGGAACAACGTCTGCGCTTTTTTATCCACGGCGATAAGCCGGGAGGGAGAGGCCTCGTTCCCGACGATCCTGGCCTGCCAGCCGGAAAATGAAGCGGCGGCGGGTGAGGCGTTCCTCGCGCTTTGCGCGGCGCGGGCCGGAATCGCATGGGAAAGCGCAAGAATCAACGCCGCCGAAACAGCGAGGCTGAGCGCAGTATGGCCATAAAATGATCGCTGAACCATGCGGATCCTTCCGGAAAAAAATCCTGACTCCGAACGCGAACTTATTCCCGCGCAAGCGATACCAGTTCCGGACGGGTGAATATCGCCCGCACCTGGTACCCGGCTTCAAGCAGTTTTTCCCTGCCCCCCTCGCCTCTGTCAAGCACGCAGCAGATGACCGCGACGCCAAGCCCGGCATCGCGCACGCGCTCACAAGCCTGTAACACGGAGCCGCCGGTACTGACAACGTCCTCGAGCATAGCGACCTTGTCGCCCGCCTTCACGTTGGCGAGCCCTTCTATATACCGTCCCGTGCCGTGATCCTTCACGGCTTTCCGCACGATGAGCCCGGCAAGGGGGCGGCCCTTGAGATGCGAAACCACGCTGGTCGAGCTGACAAGGGGGTCCGCGCCCATGGTCATGCCGCCGATCGCCGTTATATCCAGGTCCGAGAGCATCTCGTTGAACAGGGAACCTATCAGCCAGGCCCCCTCCGGGTGAAGGGAGGTCTGGCGGCAGTCGAAGTAATAGTCGCTCTTCCGGCCCGAAGCCAGGGTGAAATCCCCCTCCATGTACGAGCGCTCGACCAGTATTTGAGCCAGACGCTTCTTCATGGCCGCGACATCCATACCGTTCGTCGTTTGCATACGTGTCCCTTACCCGCCGAAAACCCGGGCGAAAATCATGTCTTCCTGGCAGAGGTACGCCTTGGGATCGAACAGCGCATCCAGCTTTTCCCCGGGAATCCGCGCGGTAATGTCCGGATCTTTTTCCACTATCTCCTTGAAGGAGGTCCTGGTCTCCCAGCTCTTCATGGCCGCGCGCTGCACCATGAGATACGCCTCCTGGCGCGGAATCTTCGCTTCCTCCACCAGGGCGATGAGGATGCGCTGCGAAAAGAAGAGCCCGTAGGAAGCGTAAAGGTTGCGTTCCATATTCTCGGGAATGACCCGCAAATTGTCGAGCAGGCGGGCGAGACGGTGGAGCACGTAGTCGGCCAGGATGGTGGAATCAGGCATTATCACCCGCTCAACCGAGGAGTGGCTGATATCCCGCTCGTGCCAAAGGGCCATGTTTTCCATGGCGGCCAGGGAATTGGTACGCATGAGCCGGGAAAGCCCGGCCATGTTTTCCGCGGAAATGGGGTTCTTTTTATGGGGCATGGCGGAGGAGCCTTTCTGCCCCTTGGCGAAACCTTCTTCCACCTCCAAAACTTCCGTGCGCTGCAAGTGGCGGAGCTCCACGCACAACCGTTCGATGCCCCCGGCCAGGATGCCGAGGCTGGTAAAGTAATGCGCGTACCGGTCGCGTTGGATGATCTGGGTGGATATGGGATCCACCTTGAGGTCCAGAAGCTCGCAGGCTATCTTCTCGACTTCAGGGTCCACCAGGGCGTAGGTGCCTACGGCCCCGGATATTTTGCCTACCCGGATGCCTTCGACGGCGGCGGTGAAACGTTCGCGGTGGCGAACGAACTCCGCGTAAAAACCCGCCATTTTCAACCCGAAACTGGTGGGTTCGGCGTGCACCCCGTGGGTGCGGCCCATGCACAGCCGCCCCTTGTATCGCATGGCCAGGTTTTTCAGGGAAGCGAGGAGCAGATCGATTTCGTCAAGGATCATCTTCCCGGCCCGCACCAGCTGGAGTGCGTTCGCCGTATCCACGATGTCAGAGGACGTGCACCCGAGATGGATAAACCGCGAGGCCGGGCCGACACGCTCCTCCACCGCCGTCAGAAAGGCGATCATGTCGTGGCGGGTGACTTCCTCGATTTCCAGCACCCGGTCAACGCTGAAGTCGGCCTTGTCCAGAATTTCCTTGAGCGTCGCGTCATCGATGACGCCGAGCCTGTTC
>JAJBSY010000142.1 GCA_020861205.1 Deltaproteobacteria bacterium
TTGTCCCTGGCCGTCGCGGTCATCCACGGGCCGGAAATCCTCATTCTCGACGAAACCACTTCCGGCGGGGACCCGGTGGCCCGCGACGGGGTCTGGGAACTCATCATCGAGCTGTCCCGCAAGGACAAGGTCACCATTTTCATCTCCACGCACTTCATGAACGAGGCGGAACGCTGCGACCGTATCTCCCTCATGCACGCCGGCAAGGTGCTGGCGAGCGATTCCCCGGCCACCCTGGTCAAGCAACGCAACGCCGCTTCCCTTGAGCAGGTGTTCATCGAATACCTCAAGGAAGCCGTGGCCCGGGAAGGCGACGCGAACAGCGAATACGCCCAGGCCGGCAATGCGGAAGACAAACCGGCCGTGCAAATGGCGAGCGCCCCCAAGCCGAAAAAGCGCCGCAGGTTCAGCACGCGCCGCCTCTACAGCTGCATGTGGCGCGAAGCCCTCGAACTGCAACGGGACCCCATCCGCCTGACGCTCGCGCTTCTCGGCTCGCTCATCCTCATGATCGTCATGGGCTACGGCATCACCATGGACGTGGAAAACCTGACCTTCGCGGTGCTTGACCGCGACCAGTCGGGGCTTTCGCGCAGCTACACCTTGGGCATCTCCGGCTCGCGCTATTTCACGGAAAAACCGCCCATCCGCGACTACGCCGATCTGGACGAACGGATGCGCGGCGGCGACATCTCCATGGCGCTTGAAATGCCGCCCAACTTCGGCCGCGACATGTTGCACGGCAGACCCGTTTCCGTGGCCGTCTGGATCGACGGCGCCATGCCCCAGCGGGCGGAAACCATCGAGGGTTACGTCAAAGCCCTGCACCAGCTCTGGCTGGGGCAGGAATCGCGCGAGCGGTTCGGCGCGCCCGCCGCCCCCCTGGCGAACGTCGTCATACGGTATCGCTATAACCCGGACGTGCTGAGCCTGCCCGCCATGGTCCCGGCGGTCATCCCGCTGCTGCTGCTCATGCTCCCGGCCATGCTGGCGGCGCTCGCTGTAGTGCGGGAAAAGGAACTCGGTTCCATCATCAACCTGTACACCACGCCGCTCACCCGCACGGAATTCATGCTCGGCAAGCAGGCGCCGTACGTGGTGCTCTCCATGCTGAGCTTCGTGCTTATGGCGATCATGGCGGTGACCCTTTTTGACGTGCCCATCAAGGGGAGCGTGTTCACCCTCTTCTTCGCGGCCCTGATTTATTGCGTCATAGCCACCGGCATGGGGCTTCTGGCATCCACGTTCACCAAAAGCCAGATCGCGGTCATGTTCGTGACCATGATCGGCACCATGCTTCCGGCCATCCAGTTCTCGGGCCTGCTCAACACCGTCTCGTCCCTCGAAGGCGCGGGCCGGTTCATCGGTGAAATTTATCCCACGACCCACATGCTGATCGTTACCAGAGGCGTTTTCAACAAGGCCCTGGGTTTCTCCGATCTGACCGGGGCGTTGGCGGCCATGGCCGTGGCCGTTCCCATAATCTGCGTCGGCAGCATCCTGCTCCTGAAAAAACAGGCGGATTGACCATGCGAACCCTTGCCAACATATACCGCCTCGGCGTCAAGGAGTTGTGGAGCCTGATCCGCGACCCGGCGATGATCGTCCTGATCGTGTACGTGTTTACCGTGGCTATCTACGTCGCGGCCGACGCCCAGCCCGAATCCGTGCACATGGCCACCATCGCCATCGTGGACGAAGACGACTCCCCGCTCTCCAGCCGGATAGCCATGGCCTTTTTCCCGCCCATGTTCATCCCCCCGTACATGATCGGCCTCGACGCTATCGATTCCGGCATGGACAAGGACGCGTTCACCTTTTCCCTGGATATTCCCCCCAATTTCCAACGCGACGTCCTGGCCGGTAAAAATCCGGATATCCAGCTCAACGTGGACGCGACCAGGATGAGCCAGGCCTTCGTGGGCGGCGGGTACATCCAGGAAATCATCATGGACGAGGTGAACGAGTTCATCAAACGGTATCGAAGAGAGGAATCGGTGCCGGTTGACCTCACGCTGCGCAACCGGTTCAACCCGAACCTGACCAGAAGCTGGTTCGGCTCCATCGTGGAGCTTATCAACAACATCACCATGCTCTCCATCATTCTCACCGGCGCGGCGCTCATCCGCGAACGCGAGCACGGGACCATCGAGCATCTGCTCGTCATGCCGGTAACCCCCTTCGAGATCATGACGGCGAAAATCTGGTCAATGGCGCTGGTCGTGCTCGTGGCGGCGTCCCTCTCCCTCGCCTTTATCGTGCAGGGGGCGCTGCACGTTCCCATCGAAGGATCCGTCGCGCTGTTCCTCATAGGCACCGCCATGCACCTTTTCGCCACCACGTCCATGGGCATCTTTCTCGCCACCCTCGCGCGCAGTATGCCGCAGTTCGGCATGTTGCTCATCCTCATCCTTCTGCCGATGCAGATGCTTTCCGGCGGCAACACCCCGCGCGAGAGTATGCCCCAAATGGTGCAAACCATCATGCTGCTCGCTCCCACGACCCACTTTATCGAGATGGGCCAATCCATCCTGTACCGGGGAGCCGGCATCGCCGTCGTGTATAAATCCTATCTGGCCCTGGCCGCCATCGGCGGCGCCCTGTTCGCCCTTTCCCTCGGCCGCTTCCGGAAAACCATCACCCAGATGACCTGAGCCGGACCGGCACCCGACGGGAAATACGCGGGATGCCGTCTTTACGGCGCATCACCCGGGGGCGGGAATCATACCGCCTCCCTTGGGTGTGCCCAATCAATCTTCGGGCAGGGGAGAGGGATACACATGCTTCGCCCGGCATGAGCCAGACGAAGCTCACGCACATTGCCACACCGCCGGCGTCCTTCCCACGTTGACGCCATACTGCCGGTGTGCTATCAACCTAAATTGTCAATAAAAGATGCATGTTGAGGCCGTATGAAAAAAACGGGGGATCCCGACGCCGCGCCAAGGCCGAAGGGGTATATTTTCCCCAGAACGGGACTGCACACCAGGGCCGCTACCTTCGGAGGCGCTCTGGGCAGAGCCGGCATAATCGGGCTGCACCCGGTATCCGGCCTGTTGGTGGGCGGCGCCGCCGGGTACTTTCTCTGGAAAAAATTCGACGCGGCCTGGATTTTCTGGGTGCTGCTCCTCCTCGGCTTTATTGCCGGTTGCCTGAACGCCTACCGGGAGGCCCGAGCATACCTGCGGGAGCAGGAGGCGGCAAAAAAATAGGACAGGAACGCCATGGTGCGAAAATGCCGCGACACCATTGAAAAACATCTACGGAACAAAGGGTTTACTTCCCCTGATTCGCGGCGTATCATGGCGATTCAAGGCATGGTGACCTTGGCGGCATGGGTTGCGGGCATCGCGGCCCTTCCCCTGACGGATTGGGGGTTGGCCTTCGCCCTCGGGACGCTGCTCGCCACCATCAACTTGTGGCATATCGCGCGGTTCGCCCACTGGAGCGTCACGCGCCGATTTACCGGAAAGCTCGCGGCCCTGGCTTTTTTCGCGTTTCTCTTCCGGTTTGCGGGAACGGGCCTTGTTTTGTATCTCTTGCTGATACGGGCTTCCATGCCGGTCATACCGCTGGTCGCCGGGCTTTCTTCCCTGGTTTTCTGGTTGTCTGTCGCGCGTTTTTCCCGCTACGCGGGCCATTCTTGGTAAGGAGGCGTTGTCATGGACGGCTTGCCGCATCCGGTGCTCATCTCCACCCTCGTCGGTCTCGACGAGGTGACGCTTTTCGGCCAAACCGTGGAGTTCAAACACGTCCTGTATACCTGGATAGGAATGGTCGGCTTGTTCGCGCTCGGCGCGTTCGCCCGCAGCCGGCTCACCCTGGTGCCCGGCAAGTTGCAGAATGTGCTCGAAACGCTGGTGGACGGCCTGGAACAGATGACCGTCAACGCCGCCGGAGAGGAAGGCCGCAAGTTCTTTCCCCTGCTCTGCACGATCTTCATCTTCGTGTTCACGCTGAACATCATGGGCCTCATCCCGGCCTTCGACGCGCCGACGGCCAACATCAACACCACCTTCGCGCTGGCGCTGTTCGTGTTCATCTTCTACAACCTCCTCGGCATCAAACGCTGGGGAGCGGGCTATATCAAGCATTTTCTGGGTCCGAACCCGCTGCTCGTCCCGCTGATGTTCCCCATTGAGATCATCAGCCACATCGCGCGGCTCGTCTCCCTTACTCTACGTCTTTTCGGCAACATACGGGGGGAGGAAATCGCTCTCGTGGTTTTCTTCCTGCTGTATCCGATCATCAGCACGGTGCCGGTCTATTTCCTGTTCCTGCTGGCGAAAACGTTGCAGGCGTTTATTTTCTTCATGCTGACCATGATCTACATCAAGGGCGCGCTGGATCACGCCCATTAAGGCCGGCATTGCATGCGGGGAATGGCGAAAGCCACAACATATAGCTAAGGAGACACTCCATGCGTAAATTGTCTACCGCCTTTTTCGGCGTATTGGGCGTGCTGGCGAGTGCCGGCGCCGCCATGGCGGCGGAGGCCGCCGAAGCGGCCGCACCCGTGGCGCGGGCGGCCCTTGACGCACCCGGTCTCGGCACCGTGGCGCTTGCCATGTGCATAGGCATGGGCATTGCCGCCGCCGGTTGCGGCATCGGTCAGGGCCTCGGCCTGAAGGGCGCCTGCGAAGGCGTGGCCCGCAACCCCGAAGCCAGCAACAAGCTGACCAACACCTTGATGCTCGGGCTGGCCTTCATCGAATCCCTGGCCATCTACACGTTCGTCATCTGCCTTATTCTCATTTTCATGCGCCCCTTCGGGTGAGGATCACCGCCTTTGTCCGGCGCGCCATCGCGCCGGTCCGGACAAGGCGAAACAAACGGAGATTTCATGGCCGCAACCAACTCCGCACATAT
>JAJBSY010000251.1 GCA_020861205.1 Deltaproteobacteria bacterium
GAATAAAACAGGTTTTCCGTGAAAAAAGCAACAAAATTATTGTAATTTTAGAAAAAAAAGAACCCGCGAGCCGAAAAAAAAATTGTCTTATGGCTGCGTTCCTATCCGGCTTTAGACAAGGAAGGCGCGTGTCGCGCGGAGCGAAGTGCAGCAAGCCATATATGCGCTTCGCGTGGGGACGCGGCTGACGAAGTTTCATACACATGAAGCTCTACCCGCCCTTCCGAGGCTTGACAGGATGCGCTACGGGCTGTACGCAAGCCCATCGATCGGTTGCGGTTTGTTTCGCGGCGATGGTTTGCCGCGTTTCCCGCAGGGGATCGCGGACCATGATCCTCGTCCGCCGCGAGCGGTCCACCCGTTTCATTGTTGCTTTTTACACCGGAGAATTCATGCCCGCATACGGCGACCTGTTCATTCTCGTGACCCCAAAGGGCAAGCGCATCATGCGCCGCCTGCGCGAGGGGGAAGACGTCCACGGCAATGACGGCGTTCTGCCCGCCGCCGACATCGCGGCCGCCGAGTTCGGCCAGATTGTGGTTACCCGCCAGGGTTGCCCTTACCGGCTCATGCGCCCGTCCTTGTACGATCTTTTACGGGGGGTCAAGCGCCAGACCCAGGTGCTTTACCCCAAGGATATCGGCTATATCTGCGTACGGCTCGGGGTCGGGAACGGGACACACGTCATCGAGGCCGGTTCCGGTTCCGGAACCTTGACCATGGCGCTTTCCTGGTTTTCCGGCGACACCGGGCACGTGTATACCTACGAGGCGCGCGAAGAGTTCTACAAGCTTTCCGGGCGCAACCTGGAATGGGCGGGCCTCGGCCGCAACGTGACGCGCTGCCTCCGCGACATCGCCGAGGGCTTCGACCAGACCGATGCGGACGCGCTGTTCCTTGACGTGCGGACCCCATGGGAATATCTGGATAATGCCCTGGCCGCGACGCGGCCCGGCGCGCGGTTCGCCTTTTTCGTGCCCACGGTGAACCAGGTTTCCGCATTGCTGCGCGGCATGGAAACCCGGGCCTTTGCCGATATCGAGGTGGAGGAAGTGTTCATCCGCCGGTGGAAGGCCCTGGCCGACCGTTTACGGCCGGACGACCGCATGATCGCCCATACCGGCTTTCTCGTTTTCGCCCGCCAGCAGGCCATGAGCGAGGCGTTTGACGCGCGGACGCCCAAAGGCACCCGCGAGCGCAAGCAGGAAGCCGCCAGGCGAGAACGCCTGGGGCTGGACGGCGACGATAACGGGGATTTTGACGATGCGTGAGCAACCCCGCCGGCGAACGGGGGATGCTTTTCCGTGCCCTTTCGGGCCCGCCTGAAGGTTTCGGCACCCGGGGGCGAGTGCCGCGCGCGGCTCCGGAACGTTTGGTTATAACATTTACCCCAAAATGGGAGGCATCCCTGGCAGGGGAGAGCACGGAGAGGCAGCGACGCCTCCTTCCGCCGGAGGCATTCCAGCTATGTCCTTTGAAACCACTTTGCGCGAGGAAATCGCGAAACGCCGGACCTTCGGCATCATCAGCCACCCGGATGCGGGCAAGACCACGCTCACGGAAAAACTGCTGCTGTTCGGCGGCGCCATCCAGATGGCGGGCACCGTCAAGGCGAGAAAGGCCGCGCGCCACGCCACGTCCGACTGGATGGCCATGGAAAAGGAAAGGGGCATTTCGGTAACCTCCTCGGTCATGAAATTCGCGTACGGCGGGTATGAGATCAACCTGCTGGACACACCCGGGCACCAGGACTTTTCCGAGGACACCTACCGCGTGCTTACCGCGGTGGACTCGGCGCTCATCGTCATCGACGCGGCCAAGGGGGTCGAAACCCAGACCAGGAAACTCATGGACGTCTGCCGTATGCGCAACACCCCGGTCATGACCTTCGTGAACAAGCTGGACCGCGAAGGGCTCTCCCCCCTGGACGTCATGGCGGACATCGAGGAACACCTGGGTATCGAATGCGTGCCGCTGACCTGGCCCGTGGGCATGGGGCAGAGTTTCAAGGGCACCTACAATATCGCCAAGGGCGAACTGCTGCTTTTTTCGCCCACCCACGGGGGGAAAAAGCAGGAGCCCGCGGTCCGCATCGCGTGTCTTGACGATCCGCTACTGGACGAGCACCTTGGGGACCTTGCCGGCCAGCTCCGGGCGGACATGGAACTGCTGTCGGAGGCGGGCACGCCCTTCGCCGAGGAAAAGTACCTGCAAGGCGCGCAGACTCCCGTGTTTTTCGGTAGCGCCATCAACAACTTCGGGGTGCAGGAACTGCTCGACACCTTCGTGGAGCTCGCTCCGGCGCCCGGCCCGAGGGCGACGACCACCCGCGTGGTATCGCCGGACGAGCCGGAATTCACCGGGTTCGTGTTCAAGATCCAGGCGAACATGGACAAGGCCCACCGCGACCGGATGGCGTTTTTGCGCATCTGCTCGGGCAGGTTCCAGCGGGGGATGAAACTTTTTCATCACCGCACGGGCAAGGAAATCGCGATCAACACCGCGACCATCTTCATGGCTCAGGACAGGGCCGGGGTGGAGGAGGCCTGGCCCGGCGACATCATCGGCCTGCCCAACCACGGCACCATCAAAATCGGCGACGCCTTCACCCAGGCCCGGGAAGAAGTGAAATTCGTGGGCATTCCCAACTTCGCGCCGGAACATTTCCGGCGCGTGCGCCTGAAAGACCCCCTGAAGACCAAACAGCTGCAGAAGGGGCTTGAGCAACTGGCCGAGGAAGGCGCGGTGCAGCTGTTCCGGCCGTTGGTAAACAACGACTACATCCTCGGGGCCGTCGGGGTTCTCCAGTTCGACGTCATCATCTCCCGCCTGGCGGACGAGTACAACGTCAAGGCCGATTACGAGGCCGTCTCCACCAACACGGCCCGCTGGGTCAGCTCGGACAACAAGAAACAGTTCGAGGAGTTTCAGGATTACTACCGGGGGGATCTCGCCGTCGACGCGGAAGGTGCGCTCGCCTATCTCGCTCCCAACGTCTGGAAACTGGAATCCGCCGAGGAACGGTATCCGGACGTGGTGTTCCGCAACACCCGCGAAATTTCCTGACCGCCGGCTGGACAGGCTCCTTCCGCGTGAGGCGCCGCGGGCGCTCCCTGTGAAATCACGACGTGACGAGGCGTTCACGCCGTTTTACGGCTATCTCCGGTTGATGACCGCTTTGCTCATGCTTCCGGTGGTCCTGGAAACCTGGTTCAGCCTGTATTGGCTCCGGCGCCGGGAACGACCGGGGACGGTCAAAAACGGGCCAAGGGATGAACAAAGCGCCCGCCGCGTACGCGGCGGGCGCTTATCTTTCCCGGCGGCTGGTCAGTTGGCCACTGTCAGGGTGCGCGCGGGATCGAAGCCCGCGACCGCCGCCTTGACGTCGTTGAAGACCTCCGGCGCAAGCGATCCGTATTGCCCGGGCAGGGCGCGTTTCAGAATCCGGGACGCCTCGGCCTCTTTCCGTCCCGCCATGAGGGCGTAATAGGCCATGCTGACGGCCCTGGCCGTCCTGTTCATGGTTTTGTCCCGCCGGACGTCGGCAAGCAGCGCCTTGTACGCGGCGGGGAATTCCCCGGCCTTGTCGGCCCGCCATTCGCCGTTGTCGAAGACCAGGAAGCGGGTCAGGCGCGGAGACTCCACCCTGCTTAACGAGAGCTTGTCCGCTCCGGATTGGTTTTTGGGCTCGTAATAGAAAAAGGCCGGATCATCAACGGCATAGGCCTTCATTTCCGTCCGAGCCTCGCCAACCCCGCCGTTTCGCGGTTCGACGTAGGCGGCGTGTTCGCCGTCCGGGCAGCTTGCGAGAAGGTAATACCCGAAGCAGCAATTGGCGCCGCCGGTAAACATTTCCACCTTCATGCTTTCACAGCCGGGCAGGGGAAAGTCCGCCACTTTCGGTCCCGGCGTTATATCCCGCACGGGTTCCTGGGCCGGTGAGATATCCCGGTTTTTATAGAGAAGAGCGGGTTGTAGCAGGCCTGTTTCCGGTTCCGCGGCGACGGCGAACACGGTGAAATCCCCCAGGTCCGCGCGGGCCGAGGCGCTGGCGAGATCCGCTTCCCGCCCCGCGTGTCCGGCGCAGGCGGAAAGACCGGCCGCAAGAAACGCGCCGCAAAGAAAGGCGAAGGAACGCGGTGCAAAACGGAACGCTTTCATGGCAATCCTCCGGATGCTCGTTTATCTGGAAAAAGATGAAAAACCGTACGTTTTTTTGATCATCGGGGCAAGGGGAGTTCCGATGGCGGAACCGTTCCCGCCGGCGGGAACGGTTCCCGGTTCGAATCCTTGGGGGCGGCAAGGTTTCGTTTGTTCCGTCATCCCGGCGGAGGATTTTTTTTGACCGCGGACGGTGCCGGGGGTATCAGCTGCGGCCTTTTCCCAGGAGCGACCGGAGCTCTTTACCTTTCAGCCTGGGTAATTCCACGGCGTGGGCGGTAATCGGGATGGCGTCGCTGACGCGCGGTTGAGGATCGCCGAACTGCATGAGAGTTTCTTGGAGAATCGTGCGTACTTCACGAGGAGTCAGATCAAGTTGGGTGGCGATATTCATGACCGCCGGCGCGCTGGCCAGGAGTGCCCGGATGACCTCCTCCTGGATTTCCGCGGTATGCGACAGTCTTTCAGCCATGAACAACCTCCTGAAATAGAATATCTGCTTACGAACATAAGACTATGGATAGTGCTCGCAATGATAACAACAGGAGGCCGGCAGAATGATTACAGAGATACGACAATAATACCTCTGTAACAGATAAGAATTATTGTATTTATATGAGAAGGTATCGAAAGCTTAAAAAAATCTAAAATTAGTCTAAAAAGCCGTTTCC
>JAJBSY010000218.1 GCA_020861205.1 Deltaproteobacteria bacterium
CTGTGGTTCCCGGTTGGATTACCCCTGCCATTCCGCTCATCGTTGCCTATGTCGGCACTTTTGAGCCGGGGATACCCCGTATGCACGCCCTCATCGCCTTCCAGCTCATGTTCGCTCTCTGGTGCCTGTTCCTCGGCATCACCGGGCTGGGCAGGAAGGTTATCGACATCATTCCTCCTGGCATCAAGTGCGGCATTATTCTCGGCGCGGGGATCGCCGCCATTTACATGGCGTTCAACCCCGTCGGCGGCCGTCTTATGACGATGCCCATCACGATCTCCATCTGCGCCCTTTTCACGGTCTACCTCATGTACAACTACGGTTTCCGGAAAGCGGCCCAGAACAACACGGTACTGCGGCTCGTGGCCAACCTGGGCCTGCTGCCCGCCATTGTTCTCGCCATCATCGTCGCGCCCCTCGTCGGCGAAGCGACCTTGCATATCGAGTGGGGCATTTCCCATCCCGACTTCGCCACCTTGTGGAGCGAATGGGTTCCCTGGGGCGCTCTCGGCTGGCCGTCGATCGCCGAATTTGTCAACGCCATCCCCCTGGTGCTCGCGACCTACATCGTGGTCTTCGGCGACGTCATCCAGGTGCAGGCCATTCTCGCCGACGGCCGCAAACTACGGCCGGACGATCCCGCCACGTACAGCGTCAACCGGACGCACCTCATCGTGGGTATCCGCAACGGCATCATGGGCGTGTTCGGGCCGGACATGTCCATGTGCGGACCTCTCTGGGCAGCCATGCACGTGGTTATCGTCGAACGCTGGAAAAAGGGCCGCGCCACCATGGATTCCCTCCTGGGCGGCTGCGCCTCTTTCCGGTTCGGAACCTTCACCGGCTATCTGATCATGCCGATCGTCAGCCTGACCAGGGCCGTGCTCCCGGCAGCCCTCTGCCTGACCCTGCTTATCCAGGGGTTCGTGTCCGTGTACGTCGGCATCCGCGAGGCCAAGAACCTCAAGGATCTCGGGATCGGCGGCCTCGTGGCCGGCGCGCTTATAGCCCGCGGATCCGCCTGGGGTTTCGCGGTCGGCATTATCGCCTGCGTCCTTATTTACGGTACCAGCTTGCTGCCGGGCCGCAAAATCGAAGAGCCCGCAATCTGGAAGGATCAATAACCTTCAGTTCGGCTACCGCGTAGCGAACGGCCCGCCCTGCACAGCAGGGCGGGCCGTTGCTTTCGGCCGGAAGTGTTGTCGCGCCGCCGGGAGTGTTCCCGGCCGTCCTTTGGAAGATCTATCCCGGCGGTGCGTGGCTTGCTGACCCTTTATCTCCAGCATCCATGAAGCGTGCGCTGGGTTTTTTACGCAAGGACCGGACCGGGCCGTAGCAAAGAGAGTGTTTTGACCGAAACGCCCGGCTTACCGGGTTCGGGACCGCCAGGCCAAGAGGAGGGCCGGACCGCGCGGAGCCCGGAGGCTACGCGTCCATATACGTAGGGGGTGGGGGCGGTACCTCCCCCGCCGGCGGCGAAGGGCGACGTTCTACCCGATGGTCTTCAGAGCGCGTCGCACAATTTCCGCCAACAGCTCGTCGGTCGAACAATCCGCCGCGGGTCTGCGCTCAATGGCGACTACGGGGCGGATGCGGCGGCGGATTCAACCCTGTCCATCGCGATCATGCCGCCCAGCCCCGAGCGGATCCAATCCGGATTGACATGTTTCTTTACCAGCAGCATCGCCAGCCAGCCGGAAGGAACTGTCTTCCGGCGCCGGGCGTCCGAAATGGACGATTGCCTGACCTCGAGAAAATCCGCCAGTTCAACTTGCGTCCGACAGCCGGATGCCTCCAGAATGCGTCGGTATTGGGATTCAAAATCAGCTTGCGGCGCATAGCCGCCCGGGGGTGTTTCGGTCATTTCCCGCTCTCCGTTGCCGCGTGCCGCGGATAAAAGACTCAGGATAAAAAAGACTCATGGGGCGTTATCCCCCCTTTCCCGGCGCGTTTCTTGCGGCTTGCCGGAATATGAACTATAGTCGTTCACTGTTTACATTCTTGTGTCCAGGCCGTGAATGCGTTTGTCGATCTTCTGGGATGGTAAATAGACAAACGACGATGATTTGTCAACATCTGTTGTGGGAAAATATGGTTATAGACCCCGAAAAAATAGAACAACGCATAAGGATATTTAAGCAAAAAATTAAATCCACTGGCGTTGATGTTGAAGGGGAGAGCGGTTTATCTTCCGCATCCTTGCACAGTTACAAAGTCAGAAAAAATGTCCCCAAAGGCGATATCCTCGCCGGATGGGGTGAAAAATTCGGGCTGAACGTGAACTGGCTGCTCTGGGGTGAAGGCGAGATGTTCCGCACGGCGACTCCCGCCATCGGGGACGATTCCGGTTTCGCCTCGTTGCGTGAAGAGGTGGCGTTGCTGCGTGAGCGAAATGCCGACCTCAAGGAACTTGTGGCCCTGCAAAAGGAAATGATCGCTGATCTCAAGGAGAGCTACCGGATTCTGCGGGAAAGCGTCCAGGCATACGCCAAACAGGCCGAGCCGGAGCGCGACGCCCTTCGGGAAGAACAGGCCCCTTATAAGAAGACCCCGCTCCAGGAAGACGGGGCTCGCTATCTCGTCAAGAAATGACCGGTTCGAGAGAGTCCCGCCGTCCGCGGCATGTACGCCGCGCTTTTCTTTGTCGCACCGACGTTCGTCAGGGGCATGAACGGCATCCCGGGTTCCCGGCGAGTACGAAGACCGGAAGTCCGTTCTGCAACCGTTGATCTCTCCCTTGGGTTTAGCGGACCTGTGTCTGCACCTCCCCCGGGCTGTTCTGCCTGTTCAGCATGGGTCTTGCCTGGCAGCCGCCGGTCGCCCCCGGAGCGTGGCGGATATTCTTGCTCCGGAAATCCGTAGTCAATCTCTCGAAAACGCCTCCGATCGTGAAGCGCTGGCCGTCGGAACCCTTGGTCGTCTCTCTCCGCGCTGTAGCCGCCCAGACCGCCATTTCCTACAACCGAAGGCTGTGGCCTGGGCGCTGAATTTTGGAACGGCGCCGAACCCCCGCCGGGAATGTTGGCAAGAACCGATGAGTTGGACTATAACGGCGGCAGGTGAATGACGACATATCCTGAGCGAGGGAGGAAACGCTATGGCTAAGAACCTATCCCGGCGGAATTTCATCAAGGCGGGCGCGCTGGCCGCCGGGGCGCTGGCCGCGGGCGCCTTGCCCGGCGGCGGTCTCTTCGCGGCGGAGCTGGGGAAATCGAAAGTGTATTTCACGCGTGACCTGACGGTTGGCGGTCTGAAAAAAATTTACGGCATGGTCAACCAAAACCTCGCCGGCCGGATCGCCGTCAAGCTGCATACCGGCGAACCCGGCGCCCCGAACATTATTCCCGCGTCCATGGTCAAGGAATTCCTGCCCGTGGTTCCCAACGCGACCATCGTCGAGTGCAACGTGCTCTATTCCAGCCCCAGGCAGAATACCGAAGGACACAGAAAAACCCTGGAGGGGAACGGATTCACCTTCTCCCCTGTGGACATCATGGACGCGGAGGGCGACGCGAACCTTCCGATCCGGGGCGGCAAATGGCTCACGGAGGTTGCCGTCGGGAAGAATCTCCTGCGCTACGATTCCATGCTGGTGCTGACCCATTTCAAGGGCCATGCCATGGGGGGCTTCGGCGGTTCTCTCAAAAACATCGCCATCGGCTGCGCTTCCGGCAAGGCGGGCAAGGCGATGCTGCACCGCGAGGGTGCCGTGGCCTGGCCGGGCGGGCCCAACTTCATGGAACGCATGGTCGAGGGGGGTAAGGCGGTTACCGATCATTTCGGGCCGCGCATCGCCTACATCAACGTGCTCAGGAAAATGTCCGTGGACTGCGACTGTGCCGGAATTTCGGCGGCGGCTCCCACGGTCCCGGATCTGGGCATCCTGGCTTCAACCGACATCCTGGCCGTGGACCAGGCCTCCGTGGATATGGTCTACGCGCTGCCCGAGGCGCAACGCCATGACCTGGTGGAGCGGATCGAAAGCCGGAGCGGGTTGCGGCAGCTCGAATACATGAAAGAGCTGGGCATGGGGAATCCCGCATACGAATTGGTCACGATCTAGTCAAAAGCCTGACCGTTCCGCGCTGCATGGGCGGCCGGAACGGCCCGGCATGAACCGACTTTTCTCCCGCGTCGCGCGGGCCGGGTGAGGGAGCATCTCTGCCCCGGAAAACGCGTGTTGCCGCTCTCAAGAAAAGAACCCCGCCGAGCTCTCTGCCCGGCGGGGTTCTTGGATATGCTCGGTAGCGCGTACGCGCGGTCCCGGTTCGAAGGCGGCGTATCACCCCTTCCAGGTGCCGGTTACCGCCGCGTCAATGCAATTACGGAGCGACCCGTACCAGGTGCGGAGCTTGTTCGACCCCGGCGCGTAAAACGCCATCTTCGCGGAGTTGGTAGCGAGCGACGAGAGCCCCAGCGCCTCGGGGATGCTGAGGATCGTGCACAGGTCCTGGGTCAGAACCGCGCCGGACTTCTCGATGGTTTGCATGAACCCGAGCTGCCTGGCCATCGCCTTTACCGCAGTGTTCACGTGTATCCACACGGTCACGCCTTTTTTGACCCGTTTACCGTCGAGCAGGGCGGCGACTTCGGCCACCTGGTTCAGGGTCAGGTGCGGGCAGCCGATGGCCACGTAATCCACGGACCGGTCCGTGTTGCTGGTTAGCTTGGCATAGCCCGCCTCCAGTTCTTTCACGCCTATTTCCGCTTCCTCGCAGCCGGGCATGAGGATGTCCCCCCCGTGGAACAGGGCATCCGGGGTCTGGTGCATGATATGGTAAATAGCCGCGCCTCCGCTGGAAGCCCGGGCGGCGGGGAGG
>JAJBSY010000094.1 GCA_020861205.1 Deltaproteobacteria bacterium
TAGCCAAGCTCAAGCCCGAAAAAGTCACACTGGACGGCGGCCGCAGCCTGACCGTCAAAGAGGCAATTTTCGCCCTGGCTCCGACACTGGAACGGATAAAAAAACGCGGCTTCGATACGCAGGAAATTGCCGAGAAGTTGCACGAAAAAGGGATTGAGGTGAAGCCGCCGACCTTGGCGAAATATCTGAACGAGTTCAGACGGGGAAAGGGCCAGAAGAAAGACACGCCCCCGCTGCCTGTGCAAACTGAAAAAACAGTGCTGCCGACACTCTCCGCAAATCGGATGTACCCGGCTGGCGAACAAGGTTTAACCATCACACCGGACACTAAAGATTTATAGCTACACGGCTTTCAAATCATGTCCTTAGTAAAGTCCCGAAAACAATTTTCGGTCCTTTTGCTTGATGCCTCGGCTGGTTACTTTGCAAAGAAATTGCTATGCAACTCTTGTCAAAGAGAGCGCATTTTTCAGGAGCAATTTCTGATGCAAGTTGAACGGCTTTTCAAAATCGTTTTTTTACTGATGAACGGCTCATGTACCACGGCCAAAGAACTGGCGGGGCATTGCTCAGTATCCGTCAGAACCATCCAAAGGGACTTGGACACCCTAAGTCTTGCTGGCATCCCGGTGTTTTCCAGCCGGGGATATGGCGGCGGTGTGGGACTGCTCAAAGAGTTCACGATGGACAAAACATTCATGACCGAGCAGGCGCAAGCGGACATATTGCACGGACTGGAAGCGCTTCAAGGTGCGGGCTACCCTGACGGAAACGAATCTTTCAACAAGTTCGCCGCCGTCTTCAGGAAAAAGGCGGAAGACCGCTGGTTGCGCGTGGACTTTTCTTCATGGTGCGGCTCAGGTTTCGGTAAAGAAAAATTTGACCTGCTGAAAGAGGCCATTCTTAGGAAAAAAGTTATCACATTCACATATTTCAGTTCTGAAAATCGTATTTCGGAACGAGTCGCAGAACCCTTGTGTTTGTTGTTTCGTGAGCGGGCTTGGTATGTCTGCGTTTTTGACCGAAAAAAAGGCCGTGAAATGGTACTGCGCGCTTCACGCATTCGCGACTTGAGCGTGACCGATGAAACATTCGAGCGTGTCATGCTGGAAGACCCTATGACGACACCCGACTATGCAACCAGCTACGAATTGCAGCGGGTAGTGCTCCGCGTGGCAGCCGATTACGCATTCCGGGTGTTTGATGAATTCCCGGAGCAGGATATTCACCCTCAACCTGACGGCACATTCCTGATTGACGAGCGAATGCCCATAAATGAATGGCTTACGGGCTATCTCCTTTCTTTCGCTGACGGGCTTGAAGTTATAGAGCCTGTAACCCTCCAAAATACCTTGAAAGAAAAAATCTGCTTGATGCAAAAGAAATATGACACACAGCTGTCCGGTTCCTAGTGTACGGTTCATCCATAAACATCAAAAAAGTCCAGAGGACGGAGGCGAAGATGAACGTGTACGAAGCTATTAAGGCCCGGAGAACCATTCGAGATTTTGAAGATAAGCCGGTTGATATGGGCATCATTGAAAGGATAATTGACGCAGGACTGAAAGCGCCGACCAACAACCACTTGCGGCAATGGGAATTTGTCATCGTGAATGACAAGGAAGAACGGGCAAAAGTCCTGAGAGTGGAGAACATGACCAGCAAGGACGAGTGCGAAAAGATGCTCGACGGCTTCGGCATGACTGACGATGTTCAGCGCAACATGTACCGTGAGGCCATGCCTAGGCAGCGCTCCATGCTCTATAATTCCGGGTGCCTGATACTCCCCTTTTTCAAGGTCAGAGAACCGTTGCTTCAACCAAGCTCGCTAAGTTCACTCAATGACTTCGCGTCAATCTGGTGCTGCATCGAAAATATGCTGCTTGCCGCCGCTTCCGAGGGAATTTTGGGCGTTACCCGTATCCCGATGGAGGAAGAATCCGAGCATATCAAGTCGGTGATCGGGCATCCTGAAAATTACGTCATGCCCTGCTATATCGCTCTGGGGTATCCCGCGAAAAATGCGGCCATCCCCACCCAGAAAGTTATCCACGCGAAAGATAGAATTCATTTCAATTCATGGTAGTAGCAGACTGCCAAAAAGACAGCGGCCCGAATTAACCGGGCCGCTGTTGGTATATAGCTAGGCGTTGAGTTCAACACCTATGGTTCTTCTCATGACTAATTGCCAATCTACCACGACAGAACAGGCTTTGCTCAACCTATCCAATGGTAGTTGGAGTTTTTGAGCTAACAAAAAATAGGTAAAATCTTCATCGTCCTTTCCCTCCGCATAGCCACGCATTAGTTCAATCATCAAGTAGAAATCAGTGTAGATTTCGCGCAGCGCATGGGCGAATCTATCCGTTTCATATTCGTCCAAAAGCTCCTTTTCTTCTCTGACGATATTTGCCGGGATGTAATATTCACGATACTGGTCGCCGTCTGCGGGATTGCCGGGGCCGGATGCGGGAGGACGAGGAATGGAATCTGACATAAAAAAACTCCATGATTCAGTAGTAAGGCATTTAGAAATGAGAAATGCCGGGACTCAACTACGTTCATGGAACGCTGCTCTTATCCCCCTTACGGGTGTTTTATTAGGAGCTATCGACCCGGCAATTGTATGCTGTGTTTGGAGGTATTCCCACAAACAAAGAAACCCAGCATAAGAGCCGGGCAGGCGCACCTAAATTATCCAGCGGTGCGGACGCTGCCATGAAGTAGTGAAATTAGCTTATGCGTTAAAACTCTAAAAAGTCAAGCAGCCTACCTATGGACATTGACGAACCGATTCATGTAGGTTGGGACTCTGGTTCGATTCTGGATTTGTGAACCGAACTGGCGACCCATTTTCTCTCAAAAGCCTTTATTCTCGCAGGTATCTTGACATATGGCACCATGTATGGCACCATCTTCAGTAATGGCGAGCATGTAAGTCAATGTAATCAATAGATTGGCTTTGCTGTTCGGTGGCCGCCGCCTCCACCATTTGATAGTCCAATAAGGACTAAGAAAGGCCAAAATCCATTGAAAAATAAGGATTTTGGCCTTTTCTGTTGTCCGAGCGGCACCGTAAGGGGGATGGCGCGCTGCAAGGGCTGTGATCCAGACACTTAGATTACGTCTTCTCATCAACAATCGAAGTGCCTTTCTGTTGCTCACCGTCCAACCAGCGCCAGCTTTCATGTAGCCTTATTCTGCCGTCCGCCAATATTTCCGGCGTGGAAAGACACTCTCCTAAACGTATCGCTCTATCCTTGTTCAGATGTTGATACTTGAACTCAAGTTGGCCGTCCGGACGTACCAAGCCGATCATAAAGCCCCGGAGAATTTCTCCACCTGAATACTCCGCCCAAAAAATGTCACTGTCTTGGTGGTAGTGAAAATGCGTTGCTGAAGAAACTTCCCCGGTTTCACTGTTAACTACCGGGCTAAAAGTTCTACCGTCATAGTTGATGGGAACAGATTTCATAAAAACCTCTGAAACCTCAATTACTGTTCTGGATACTGGCGATTTCCATGCATCACGCGGAGAATTTGCACCATGTTGTCCTTTACGCGGTAAATCAGCGAGTAAGGCGTATCCTTGACGAGCCATTCCCTTGTATCGGGCATCTACCTGGCTTGCCAGCGCCCGGAAGCGTGAACAGGTGCTCAGGAGCTTTAAAAATGCGCTTAACGTACTCTTCCACATCCTCAAAAGGCACACCCACGCCAAGCAAGTAGTCTGTGATGCCGTCCAAGTCTTCCCAGTGCTTTCCGTCCATTTGATGGGCAAAGGACTACGGGGTGACATTGAAGCCCTTGGCCTTTAACCGCGCTCCCATTTCCTCATGACTGATCATTCTCCCCGCCCCGCATCATCTATTCCCTTTTGCACCTCGGCGAAATACCATGCCTCACGCTCAAGATATTGAGCCACGGCTTCCCTGATTATCCAAGCGCGGGGTCTGTCCATCAGCTCGGCCATCTTGTCGAGTTGCTCGCGGATTTCCGGGTCAAACCGGACTGTGGTCACTGGTTGCATATTTGCTCCTTGCGTGTTCGCATGTATTCTTATGTATTCTCGGAGAATACTACACGCTGAGCCATTCGGCAAGCCCTAGCCCCTTCCTATTTCTGCCAATTAGATATAAGGAGCATCATGAAGCTATTCTTTTGCTTAGCATAATTGGGACTGGTTTGTTGTGTTTTTCAACCTCCGCTTCGGCGGCATCCAATAGGGCGCCTTTTGTGCAACAGAACATCCTGCATGTCGCGCCTGGGATTCCGTTCTTTTGTGCCAATCGCCATGCCGATAGGTGGGGGAAAGAGCCGAAAGCAGAGTATTAAACTCTGCCATGGGATGTGGGAAGAAGTGAAGCCCTATTACCGCTTTAAATAACGGCTCTAACGACCCGAACGTCTGTAAGATGTCCTTGTTTAAAGGAACCTTTACCGGCTTTCGCAAAGTCTTCCAAATAGATGAAAGAACAGGAAAGGGCCAACGTCCTCTGTATGAGGAAGTTGGCCCTCTTGAGTGCCTTCCGGCCAATCCATCCGCGAACTTTTTACGTATGCTGGAATCAGTGATCCTTTTCCTGCGCCGGGCTGCCTGTTTTTTGCAATACCATCAACGTTATGCTGGGGATAAGGCCATGCCTGGCTTTGTGCAGGACGGTAAACCGCAGCGGGTCCACGAGCGAATCCATGTCGAACAAGGCTGAAAAATGCAGCAGCCTGGAAATGGGGGCCAGCCGTTTGTTTATCTTTTCCCGGACGGGGCCGGTGCTTTCGTGGTTAAGGATGAACACCTTCC
>JAJBSY010000219.1 GCA_020861205.1 Deltaproteobacteria bacterium
CTATATATACTGAACTATATCCCGTTATATTGACGTCTAAAGAGAACTGCGTATAAGGCCGATATGGAAAGACTTTCAGCTGGCAATACAGCGTGATGAGTGACGAGAACTGAACGCGGCAACGGATTTTTATAACAGTATTTGTTTGTTATTTTATTCCTTCGAGGTCTGTCGCAGCCTCCGCAACCGGCGGCCGCCCCTCGCGTGGAGAACAGGAGAAAACGATGACGACAAAATGGAAAATTATTGGTGGATTTGTAGTCATGATCCTCCTCATAATGGGGATGGCCGGCCTCGGCTATTATGACATCCAAACCGCCTCCGACGGCTTTGTGAGCTACCGCCGGCAGGCCAGGGTCAACGTCGCGACCAGCGATATGGTTACCAACCTGTCGCAGTCCGTGGCGAAAACGTATGATTTCATCTCTACGCGCGACCCCAAAGCGATCGAGGCCGCCCAAAAGGATCTCGACGAGTTCGTCGAGGTAGCGGACAACGGCATTGCGGAAACGCACATTGAATACCGCAAGCAGGCGTTCGAGGAGATGAAAAAACGGATCGCCCCGCTACGCGGCATAGAGACGACTATCCGTAACAGCCTGATGGAGTTGAATGCGCAGTATAACGACGTGGTGCGCCCCAGCTACGACAAGATGGCCGAAGTGCTGAAAAACATGGGCGAGGCGGCGCACCGCCTGGATCAGATCAACACCCTCAGCGCCATTGAAGAGTTTTGGTACCATTATTCGAACTACCTCACCCCTCTGACCCGTTTCGCCCAGACGTACAAACAGGAAGACGGCGTCGTCACCATGCAGCGTCTCAACGAGCTCGCGGGGTCGTTCAAGACTCTGGAGGAACGGATCGCCACCCCCGAAGGGAAACGCCTTATCGGGGAACTCACGACCGCCTACAACGCCCTCAGGGAAGCGGTCTCCGCCATGATGGAAACAGGCCAGACCGTCCGCAAGAACCTGGACGAGATGCATACCATCGAGAAAAACCTGACGGATTACATCATGGCCTTCAACGACAAGGTCGACGGGGAAATGCGGGCCGAAGGCGACGCGGTCCTCAAATCCAACGACAGCGGCCAGAGCATCATGCTGGGCTTCGGGATAGCGGGGGTGGTCCTTGGCGCGCTCCTGGCTCTCTTCATAATCCTGGGGATAGTCCGGGTGCTGAACGAAATGGCCACCTTCGCCGGCGCGGTCTCCAAAGGCAATTTCGATTACCAGGTAAGGATCCGCGAAAAGGGTGAAATCGGCACCATGGTCGACTCCATGAAGGAGATACCCCAAACGCTCAACAGCGTGCTCGAGGATTACAAAACCCTCGAAGTCCAGGTCGAAAACGGGAAGCTCACGGCAACGGGCGACGCGGAAAAATACCACGGCGGGTTCGCAACGCTGGTCAGGGGCACCAACGCCGTGCTGGGCCGGTTCCTTTCCGTGCTCGAGAACATCCCCTCCCCGGTGGTCATTCTGGACAAGGATCTCAAGGCCGCCTACATCAACACGGTCGCCCGCAGCCTTGCCGGGGAAGCCTACACGGGTAAGACCTGCTTTGAGCTGTTCGCCCGGGACGACTTCGGCTCGAGCGACGACGCCCTGAAACGGGCCGTCGAATCCAAAGCGCCGGCCAGCGCGGAAACCCGCGCCCACCCGCAGGGAAAAACCCTGGATATCAGCTACACGGCCATTCCCATGTTTAACGCCCAGGGTCAGCTGAGTTCCGTGATGCAGCTGATCACCGACCTCACGGCCCTTAAATCGCAGCAGAACACCATGCTCCAGGTCGCGGCCCAGGCCTCGGAAATTTCCAACCGCGTGGCCGCCGCTTCCGAGCAGCTTTCCGCCCAGGTCGAACAGATATCCCGTGGCGCTGAAGTGCAGCGCGAGCGCGTGGAAAGCACGGCCAGCGCGATGACGGAAATGAACGCCACCGTCCTGGAAGTCGCCAAGAGCGCCGGCGAAGCTTCTGAACAAAGCGAAGGCACCCGCCTGAAAGCCACCGAGGGCGCGGACCTCGTCAACCAGGTCATGAAGGCCATCAACGCCGTCAACAGCGTCGGTCAGAACCTGCAAGCCAACATGCAGGAACTCGGCAAGCAGGCGGAGAGCATCGGCAGCGTTATGAACGTCATTTCCGATATTGCCGACCAGACCAACCTGCTCGCCCTGAACGCGGCCATCGAAGCCGCGCGCGCCGGGGAAGCCGGTCGCGGATTCGCGGTCGTGGCGGACGAAGTGCGCAAGTTGGCCGAAAAAACCATGGAAGCGACCCAGGAAGTGGGTTCCTCCATCAACGCCGTGCAGAACTCCGCCCGCGTGAACATCGAGGAAGTGGGCAAAGCCGTCGCCTCCGTTTCCGAAGCCACCGGGCTGGCCAACTCATCCGGCGAAGCGCTTACCGAAATCGTGAGTCTGGCCTCTTCCAACTCCTCGGTCGTGGCCTCCATCGCCACGGCGGCTGAGGAACAGAGCGCCACGTCCGAAGAGATAAGCAAGGCCCTGGACGAAATAAACCAGATAGTGGGCGAAACAACCGAAGGCATGATCCAGTCCTCCGCCGCCGTGCAGGATCTTTCCCGCATGGCGCAGGAGCTGCGCGAAGTTATGGAAACGCTTAAATAACACGCTTTGACGCCTCCGCGGGGTCTCCCGCCCAAAACAAAGACCGCCCGGAAAAGGCGGTCTTTGTTTTGGGGTCGTTCCGGACGGAAGAAAGACTCCACCCGTAACGGGAGGCTGGCGACTTTTCGTGACCGATGTGATTTACCGGCGGAGCGGGCAACCGGATTTCACTACTGTCGCGCCTCGAGCATGGGCATGGCGTAGAATTCGACCGGCGCGTAATCGTCGGTCAGCGCCACGACGTCCTTTTCCAGGGGCAGCGTGAATTCCTTGGCCAGCATGGCCTGCATGGTCCCGTCCCAGGCAAGGGGGATGGGCTTTCGCGTCTTGAGGGCCACCAGAATCACGTTTTGGGCGAGGCCGGGCCGGTTGGGCATGGAAACCGGGAATATATGCGTCTGGGGGAAGACCTCGGCGAACGCCGCGTGGATGGAGCGGAGGATTTTGCCCTCCTCGCCGGTGACGGCCGAAATGATGTTGCACACGAAAACGCCGTCGTCGCGCAGGAGCGCCTTTATCCGTTCCGCGCATTCCACGGTGCCGAGGTGGAAAGGAATGTTGTAGCTGGAAGTGAAGGTATCGCCCATGACGATGTCGTATCCGCCCGGTTTTTCCCCGGCCATGCGGTTAAGAAAAACGCGCGCGTCCTCGTGGAAAATACGCAGACGGTCGTCGTCTTTGAGGGCGAAGTATTTCCGGGCCGTTTCCGTGATGCCGGGATCGATCTCCACCACGTCGACGCGCGCGTCTTTTTTCGCGTGCAGCAAGTACTTGGGCACGGAATACCCGCCGCCGCCGAGCATGAGGAATTCCCTGGCGTCCGGCTTGATATGCCAGCCGATGGCGTAATGCCTGGTGTAATCGAACAGCAGGCGGGAGGGATCGTCCGGACGCATTCCGGACTGGGCGGAACCGGGATCCGTTATCAGGTACAGGACCTTGTGTCCGTCCTGGGAACCTTCCTGAACGCGAATATGGTTGTAGCGGGTATCAATGTCGATGCCGGTCGCCAGGCTGTCCCGGGCGCTCAGGGCGGCATGGCCGCCGAGTCCCAGGCACGCGCCGAAAACCAGGGCCGCCGGAATTTTGCGCCCGCGCGGCAGCACGATGAGGGCCGCCGCCGCCAGCACGCCCGCCACGGCGTACAGGATGGTCCTGGTCCCGAGCCAGGAGATAAGCCAGTAGCCGCCCAGGAACGTGCCCGCGATGGAACCGACGGTGGACAGCGCATAGAACCGGCCGATGACCGTGCCGGTCCGGCTCTTGTCCTTGTAGTCGAGCAGCCGCACCTGGATGATGTAGGGCGAAACCATGCCCAGAAAGACGCAGGGCGCCGCGAACAGCAGAACGGCCGCGGCCACCGCGCTGACCTGCAAAGACCATCTTGCGCCCGCCACGGTTTTCAAAAGCGGCGCCTGCCCCAGCGCGGCGAGCAGCACGAACGCGGCCCCGGCACCGATGATGAGCCCGAGTTTCCGGGGCGAAGGGTTCCTGTCCCCGGCCTTGCCGCCCAGCCAGTAGCCGAGGGACAGACTGGCCAGCACGACCCCTATCATGGCCGTCCAGACCACGATGGAGGTTCCCAGGTAGGGAGCCAACAGGCGCGCGCCCGCCATTTCCAGGACCATAACCCCGGCGCCGCAGATAAACGAAACAACTTCCAGCATCCTGACTCCTTGGAACGTGTCCTTGCGCCGTTACGCGGGCCGGTTAGCCCCTTCCCGGGCGCTGGCTCCTCCGGGCGGCTGCATCCCGGCCCGACCAGCTTCGAAAGGGTCCGCGGGAAGCCCGTCCGTTTCCCTCGCCGGTTCTCACCCGTCGTCCTTGTCCTTGCCGCCCTGCCTGTAGTTGCATCCCTTCTGGGTACAGCCGATAAACGTGCGGCCCCGGAAATTCTTCCGTCCCAGAAGCGGGAACTTGCACTTGGGGCATTCGCCGGGAACGGGATAATCCCAGATGGCGAAATCGCATTGCGGATACTGGTCGCAAGCGTAAAACACCTTGCCCCGCTTGGAGCTTTTTTCGACCAACATCCCCTTGCCGCACTTGGGGCACGGCACGTTGGTGGAAAAAGGCTCGGCGTGCTTGCAGTTGGGGTACCCGGTGCAGGCGATGAACCTGCTGCCGGTGCGGGAGTTCTTGCCCACCAGGTCGGACCCGCAGCC
>JAJBSY010000045.1 GCA_020861205.1 Deltaproteobacteria bacterium
CTCTCGGGCATTGTTCTGGCGGTCTGCATCGGCGCGCTGGTTGTCGGCGGCGGGCCGAAGTACGGCATCGATTTTGCCGGGGGGACCGTGGCCCAGATAAAGTTTGAGAAACCGGTCGCCGCCGAGCCGTTGAAAGAGGCCCTTAACGGCCTGGGCGAATCCGGGCTTGTGGTCCAGGGGTTTGAGGATGACGGGCTTTCCTACCTTATCCGGGTGCCGGACACGGAAACGTCCAGCACCGAATTGCGGGCCTCCATCAACCGTATTCTGGACGAGAAAATGCCGGATAACACGGTGGACATCCAGCGCCTTGAATCGGTCGGCCCGAAGGTCGGGGCGGATTTGCGGGCCAAGGCGGTGGAAGCGTTGTATTTCGCAACGCTTCTTATCGCCATTTACATTTCAGGCCGGTTCGAGCGGCGCTGGTTCATCGCGGCGGCCATGGCCGGCGGCCTTGCCGGTTCGATGTACCTGCTCGGCTTGGCGGGGGTGCCCAAGGGGATACTCGTCCTGTTGGCGACCCTGGTGATGGTGGGGCTCTGTTGGTGGCTCAAACTGGTGTACGCCCTCGGCGCCGTGGTTTCCATCCTGCACGACGTGTTCATTACCGTCGGTATCTTCTCGCTCTTGGGCAAGGAATTCGACCTTACGATCATCGCCGCGTTATTGACGGTTGTCGGGTATTCGCTCAACGATACGATCATCGTGTACGACCGGATACGTGAAAACCTGCAAGCCAAGAAAACGGGCTCGCTCGCCGACCTCATCAACCGGAGCGTCAGCCAGACCCTTTCCAGAACGCTGCTTACCTCGCTGACCACCCTTATGGTCATTACGTCGCTCCTGCTGTTCGGCGGCGGCATCATTCACGACTTCGCCCTGGTCATGTTCATCGGGGTCATCGTGGGGACTTACTCCTCCATATTCGTCGCGAGCCCCATCCTGCTTTTGTTCGGCAATACCGTGGTCGCCCAGGCAGAGGCCGCGCGCCATGAACGGGAAGAAGAGGCAAAGCGGGAACGCAACCGCGCCCGCGCCCTGACCTGATCCGGGAGCCGCGACAAAGTGTATGGACACCCCGTGCGATGCGATGCATACTCGGGGTGTTTTTTTGCTCCCGGCAGCCCGCGCTTGCCGGGCGATCCATGCATCGCGCGGTCCCGCTTAACCTCCAACCAGGAAGACAGGCATGATTACTCAGGCGACGATCACTCCCGAAGCTCCCGTCCGCAACCTGGCCATGGATCTCGTTCGCGTTACAGAAGCCGCCGCGCTTGCATCCGCCCGCTGGCTGGGCAAGGGCGCCAAGGAAGACGGCGACAAGGCGGCCGTGGACGCCATGCGACTCGGGTTCAACGCGCTTGACATCAAAGGCGTCGTCATCATCGGGGAGGGGGAGAAAGACGAGGCCCCCATGCTGTACAACGGGGAAAAGGTCGGTATGGGAACCGGTCTCGCCGTGGATATCGCGGTTGACCCGGTGGAAGGCACAAATCTTCTCGCCACGGGGCGACCCAACGCCATATCCGTGGTTGGCGCGGCCCTGTCCGGCACCATGTACAACCCCGGCCCGAGCTTTTACATGCAAAAGCTCGTGGCGCCCGCGCCGGCGGCCGACGTGATCGACCTGGACGCGCCCGTGGCCGTGAACCTGAAAAACGTAGCCAAAGCCCTTGGGAAGGACGTTGACGACCTGGTGGTGTTTGTTCTCGACAAACCCCGCCACCAGCCGCTTATCAAGGAAATTCGCTCGGCCGGGGCGCGAATCCAGCTGCACACGGACGGGGACGTTTCCGGGGCGCTCATGGCCGTGGATCCGCGTTCGGACGTGGATCTCATGATGGGAACCGGCGGCACCCCCGAAGGGGTCATCGCCGCGTGCGCCATCCGGGGCATGGGCGGGCAGATGCTGGCGCGGCTCGATCCCCAATCGGAAAAAGAAAAGAAATCCATCCTTGACGCGGGGATTTCCCTGACGGAAATCCTTTCCGTGGAAAAACTCGTCAGCACGGACGAGGTGTTTTTCGCGGCCACGGGCATTTCCGGCGGAACGTTCATTTCCGGGGTACGCTACGAAGGCGGCGGGGCGGTGACGCACTCCGTCGCCATTCGCGGCAGGACCGGCACCATCCGCTACATGGAGGCGTTCCATAATTGGGACAAGCTGATGAAGATCAGCACCATCGCGTACGATTAGGCCTTCACGGCAGCCGGACGCAAAAAATGGCCGCGATAATCTCGCGGCCTTTAGTTTTTATTCGCAACGTCAGGTTGCCGGGCTATTTCGCCTGATCCCTGACGAGCGGGTCAGACAGGCCATTGTTCCAGCCTGTAGGCGCTGTCCCAGAACATCCACTCCATTTTCGTGCACAGCACGTAGGCCTCGGTCATCGCCTCGCGTTGCTTCTCCGTGAGAGCGGCGGCAAGCTCGTCGCAAACGGCAATGGCCCGGGAGACGGCCGCGCCGTATTCTTCCCCGCCGTACGTGTCGATCCAGTTCTGGTACCGGTTGGCGTTTTTGGTCTGGTTGGCCAGGATGTGGTCGCCCACTTCCTTGTAAACCCAGAAGCAGGGCAGAACGGAGGCCAGGGCCGTTTCCACCGGCGCGTCGGCGAGTTGCCTGAGCATGAACGAGGTGTAGAGAAGGCAGGTGGGAGAAGGCTCCAGGTCTTCCAGTTTGCCGAGCACGTCGAAAAAGGACTGGTGCATATCGCGTTCCACAATCATGGTGTCGGCCGCGAAGCCGACGAACGCGCCCATATGCTCCGGCTTCTCGAGCCGGGCGGCTATTCCGGCCAGGGCCTTCCCGAAGCCGTTCAGGTAAAGGGCGTCCTGCTGGATGTAGAAGCGGAATTTTTCTGGGGGCAACGTGCCGTCCATGAGCTCATGGAGAAAGGGAAGCTCGAGAATTTCGGTATAGACCGGCAGGGCCGCCCGCCATGCCTGTTCGCTCCATTTCATGCCGTCTCCCTTGGTTACCGGTTTGAATGAGGCGGTTGAGGCCGACAAGCAAAACGCCTGGCGACCGGCCCGCCGGCTACGATTCGTGCAGCGTGTTGATCCCGAGGGATTTGAGCTTGCGGTGCAGGTAGCTGCGCTCCAGGCCGACACCTTCGGCGAGGCGCGTGATGTTGCCGCCGTATTCCTGGAGTTTTGCGGCCAGGAACCGGTTTTCAAAAATGGCGCGGGCGGTTTTGAAATCCGCTCCGCTGAATTCGTCCAGGGCCAAAAAGCCGCCCTCCCGCCCGGGGGCGTCGTTGCCCGCCGCGGCTTTGGGTTCATGGCCGGTGCGGCCCCTGAATTCCGGGGGCAGCATGTCGGTGGTCATGGTTTGGCCGCCGTACAGGATGAGGCTGCGCTCCGTGAAATTGCGCAGTTCGCGGACGTTGCCGGGCCAGGAATACGCGCTTAACGCATCCAGGGTTTCCGGCGTGGGGAGAAAGGGCGCAAGGCCGTGCTCCCGCCCCAATTCGTCGATGAATTCGCGCAGCAGCAGGATGATATCGTCGCCGCGCTCCCGTAACGGCGGGACAGCCAGGGGGAATACCCGCAACCGGTAATAGAGGTCCTCGCGGAATGTCCCTTCGGCGATGGCGCTCTCCAGATTTTTGTTGGTGGCCGCTATGACGCGGACGTCGACGTGGATGGTCCTGTTGCCGCCGACGCGCTCGAACCGCTGCTCCTGAAGGATGCGGAGGATCTTGGCCTGGGTCTTCAGGCTCATGTCGCCGATTTCATCGAGAAAAAGCGTGCCCTCGTGGGCCAGCTCGAATTTGCCGGTCTTGGCGGCGTCCGCGCCGGTGAACGCGCCTTTCTCGTGGCCGAACAACTCGCTTTCGATGAGTTCTTCCGGGATGGCCGCGCAGTTCACGGCGACGAGCGGCTTGCTGCTCCGGCGGCTCCCGGCGTGCAGGGAGCGGGCGGTGATTTCCTTGCCCGTGCCGTTTTCCCCGGTAATAAGCACCCAGGTGTCCAGGGGGGCCACCTTGGCGATCTGCTCGCGCAGGGCGACGGCTTGCGGGGAGTTGCCGGAAAAATCCGTCCGCAGGGGCGAGCGGGTCTTGAGCGCCTGGTTTTCCCGCTTCAGCGCCTGGAACTCCAGGGCGCGCTGAGCGGCCAGGACGACCTTTTCCAGCGAAAGGGGTTTTTCTATGTAATCGTACGCGCCTTTTTTGATGGCGGAAACAGCAGTCTCAATCGTGCCGTGGCCGGAGATCATCAGCACCGGCAGGGAAGGGTTGGTCTGCTGGATGCGCTCCAGCGCGGCAAGGCCGTCCATGCCCGGCAGCCAGATGTCGAGAAAGACGAGGTCAACGGGCTCCCCGGCAAGCAGGGCCAGCCCGTCTTCGGCGCTTCCCGCCTCCAGGATCTCATATCCCTCGTCTTCCAATATGCCGCGAAGGGAGAACCGGATCCCCTCCTCGTCGTCGATGATGCACACGCGGGCGGCAACATCGGAAGATCGCGGGGCAGGAGCCATCCTATGACACCGTAAGACGCAAAAAGCGCTTCTTGCCGAGCTTGATTACGTATTCCCCGGGAGCGAACGGCGTCACGGCGTCCGTCACCACGACGCCGTCAACGCTCAGGGCGTTCTGGCCGATGAGGCGGCGCGCTTCGCCCCGCGAGGCGGTAAGCCCGGCATCGGTCAGGAACACCGGGGGTGTCGAAGCGTCACCGCCGGCGCAGGTAAACCGGGGCGCGTCGTCGGGGATTCACCCGTCGGCGAACACAGCGTTGAAGCCCTGGCGGGCCATTTCGGATTCCTCTTTGCACTTGATCTCAATTAAA
>JAJBSY010000324.1 GCA_020861205.1 Deltaproteobacteria bacterium
GGCGGGAAGAGGGCGAGGCCGTGGCCGACTGGTTCGGGAGCCTGCCGTGGCAAGCGTGGCGCGTTGCCGAATATGCGTTCCGCAACAAGGCCCGGAACCCGGAAGCGCTTTTTCTGGCCGAAAAACTCGCCTAGCGGTCGGCGTTCAAAGAGGACCCTTTGGGCGGTAAAACGCAAAAAGACTTTTTAAAGGGGCCCGGATGTTGCGCCCTTTCCCAAGAGAAGATATGGTAGCGCACATTTTCCGTTCCGCGCTTATGAAACGCCGTTTTTTAGGGAACGCGGGTGGCGCGTTGCAACGATATCAAGGAGTAGGCATGAAAGCATATATCCGGGCGGCCGTTCTGGCCATGGCGGTCGTTTTCGCGGCGGCCTCCACGGCCGAGGCGGCCAAGACGTTCACCGTCGCGCCTTTCGTGGTGAACGGCTCCGCGGCGTATAAGTATCTTGAAACATCCATCCCGGACATGTTCGCCTCCCGTCTTTTCTGGCAGGGTCACTTTGAACCGGCCAAAAAAACGGGAACGACCAGGGCCATCGCCCCCACCGACGAAGCGGCGGCCAAGTCCGCCCTGGCCGCGGCGGGCGCGGACTATGTGGTTTGGGGCAGCGTCACCGTGGTGGGAGAAAACTGCAGCATCGACGCGCGCGTCCTGGATACGGCGGGCCAAAGCTGGCCCATTTCCAGGGAAAGCACCGTCAAACGCCTGATTCAGGATCTCCGCCAGGTTTCGGATTCGATCAGCGCCCAGGTGTTCCAGAAGCCGCAGACCCAGGCCCAGGCCAGACAGCCGCAGCCGGTGGAACGGATCAACCAGATGAACCCGGACCTGGTCCGCAACCAAACCACGCCGGCCGAAGTGTATATCAACCCGCAGTTCCGCTACAGCGGCGGCTCGGGGGATGATTCCCGCCTGCGCTCGCAGACGTTGGGGTTCGCCTCCTTGGGCATGGAAATCTGCGACGCCACGGGCGACGGCCAGCTGGAGGTTTTCCTGCTGGAGGAAAAACGCCTGCACGCCTTCCGGTTCGAGGCCGATAACAAGCTCAAGCCCTTGGGTACGCTGGAATTGTCCGCCATGCAGTACGGGCTGAGCATCCGCTCCATGGACCTGGACGGGTCGGGCCGCAGTTCGCTTATCGTGAACCTCAAGGACGAGGACGAGGATTTCCTGGCCCGGATATTCACCTTTGACGGCAAGGAATTCAAGGAAACGGCCCGTTCCGCCGGAACCTACCTGAACGTGGTCAACATGGCCCCCACCTACAGACCCATGCTCCTCGGCCAGCGTTCGAACAAGCCGCAGCTTTTCCGGCAGGGCATCCACGAAGCTTTCGTGCGCAACGGCAAGATCGTCCTGGGCGGGACCATCACCATGCCCAAAGACTTCAACGTGTTCAACTTCGCCTGCGTTCCCCCCGGAACGGACCCGAACGACACGGCCAAGCTGGTCATGCTTGAGGAGAGCGAACGGATCCGCCTCTATTCGGAAAAAGGCGGGCGCCTGTCCTCCACCGAGGAGCGCTATTCCGGCGCGAGCCAGGGTATTGAAGTCAACCAGGCCATGCCCGGGATGGGCAGGGATACGGTTATTCAGGACGCGTTGTACTACATTCCCATGCGTTTCCTGGTCACCGACCTTGACGATGACGGCAACTACGAAATTATCGTCAACAAGCCCATTTCAACGGCTGCGGCCTTTTTCGGCAGATACCGTTCCTTCCCGCAGTCGGAAATACAGTCCCTGCAATGGGACGGCATCGGCCTGGCCTTGGTTTGGAAGACCAGGCGCATCAAGGGGTCGGTTGTGGATTATACCATCGCGGATCCCAACGGGGACGGCATTCCCGATCTGGTCGTCTGCGTCAACACCCACCCCGGCCCCCTCGGCACATCGGCCCGTAAAACCATCGTTGTCCTCTACCCCCTCGACCTTTCCAAGGCCGATCCGGAAACAACGCCGCACTTTTCGGAATAATTCCCTCGGGACATGGGGCGCCCCATGTCCCGCTTTTTCCCATGCACATACTGACCGTCAACCAGTCCGAACAGGGCATGAAGCTCATCAATTTCCTGTCCCGCCGGCTGGAGAATCGCGCGTCGCCGGGCGACCTGCATCGCTGGATACGCTCAGGCCAAGTGAGAATCAACGGGGGGCGCGCCCGCGCCTTTGACCGCGTGGCCGCCGGGGATGCCGTTCGCCTGCCGCCGTTCGCCGGTGAATCCGCCCGGCGGGCTCTGGCGGAAGTCGCGGTCGTACCGGGCGAGGACCTGGGTTGCAACCTGCGCGTTCTCGCCGTCGGTGACGATTTGCTGGCCCTGGTGAAACCAGCCGGGCTGCCGTCCCAGCCCGGTTCCAAGCACGATACGGACGTGACCGGGATCCTGCGCCGCCGGTTCGCCGATGCCGCCTATATCCCCGCTCCGGCCCACCGGCTCGACAGGAAGACATCCGGCATCCTGCTCGCGGGCCGCACTCACGAGGCCCAGGAGAAACTGCACGGTCTTTTCGCCCGCCAGGGCGGAAAGGATATCGGAAAAACCTACCTCGCCTGGGTCCTCGGCGCATGGCCGCACGCGGACGAACGCGTTCTGGCCGACTTTCTCGCCAAGGAGCCTGCCTGCGGGAACGGGGGTTTCGAGAAAGTCCGGGCCGTCAGCGGGGATACGGGGAAAGAGGCGAGAAGCCGGGTCTCCCGCGTGGACGTCAGGGAAACGCCGCTCGGCTTGGCCTCACTCCTCAAGGTTGAGCTTGAAACGGGCCGGACGCACCAGATACGCGTGCAACTGTCGATCCGCAACTTTCCGGTAATCGGCGATTTAAAATATAAGGGCCCTTCCTATCCGCTCATGCTTCTTCATGCGTATGCCGTGGAGTTTCCATGGAAAGGCGGGCGGGTAAGCCTCGCTTCGCTTCCCGAATGGCCGGACCCATTCGCGGTTGCGCAAGCGCCCGACTACGCTTAAGATGCGGCTGACCTGCCCTGCCGGAGCGGCCGGTGCGACGCGCACGCCGAGGTCACGGGGCCGGGCGGCCCGGAAGACATACAGCCGAGGCCCGACCGCGCGCCGCTTAAGGGGCGGCCGGCTTTGATCCCTTTCTACCCGGAGCGACGATGAAGCCTACGTATCTTGTTACCGGCGGCGCCGGGTTTATCGGTTCGTGGTTCGTCACCGCCATGCGGCAAAGCCGCACGGCCCGGATCGTGAACCTCGACGCCCTGACCTACGCGGGCAACCCGGACAACCTGGCGGAGTTGCAAAACGACCCGGATCACATCCTGGTCCACGGCAATATCAATGACGGGGAGCTGGTGGCGCGTCTTCTCGCGGAACACCGGCCGGACGCTGTCGTGCATTTCGCGGCGGAAAGCCACGTGGACCGTTCCATTCTTGACCCGGATGCCTTTATCCGGACCAATGTGCTCGGGACGGGCGTCCTGCTGGGCGCGGCGCTCCGGTACTGGAACGGCCTTCCCGCGGGAAGGAAGGACCGGTTCCGGTTCCTGCATGTTTCCACGGATGAAGTCTTCGGCTCTCTCGGTCCGCAGGATCCACCCTTTACAGAGAGCACGCCTTACGACCCCAAAAGTCCGTATTCCGCGAGCAAGGCCGGCAGCGATCATCTCGTCCGCGCTTTTTTCGCCACCTACGGTTTGCCGGTTCTTGTGACCAATTGTTCCAACAACTACGGGCCTCGGCAATTCCCGGAAAAGCTCATCCCGCTTATGATCTGCAATGCCGTGTCCGGCAAGCCCCTGCCTCTCTATGGCAAGGGCGAGAACGTGCGTGACTGGCTGCACGTGGAAGATCATTGCGCGGCCATCGCCCTGGTGCTGGAAAAAGGAAGGGCGGGTGAAACCTACCTGATCGGCGGCAAGGCCGAGCGGACCAACCTGGATTTGGTGACGAGCCTGTGCGCCGTGCTGGACAGGCTGGCCCCCTCGAACGCCGGGCCGCACGCGAATGCCATAACCTTTGTGACGGACCGCCCGGGGCATGACTTGCGGTATGCGGTCAGCCCGGCCAAGATCGAGCGCGACCTGGGCTGGACCCCCAAGCATACGCTGGAGACGGGGCTCGAAGATACCGTGCGCTGGTACCTCGCCAATGCCGATTGGGTACGCCGCGTCCAGGACGGCACGTACCGCCGATGGATGGAAATTAATTACGCGAAGCGGTAGAGCGGATGCCGAAGCCCGGCCGAGGGCCGGCCGGCACCGTCGCCAGGCTTGCGCGGGACGCTGGGCGAGACGTGCCCGGCGCGGCGGCGGACGGTTTTTCCTCACCTTGAAAGGACACACCATGACGAAACTTTGCCCGGTTATCTTGAGCGGCGGCAGCGGCACCCGGCTTTGGCCCTTGTCCCGGGAACTGCATCCCAAGCAGTTTATCCCCTTTGACGGCGACACCCTGTTCGGCAGGACGCTGGAGCGGGTTGCCGCGTTGCCGGACGCAGAGGCACCGCTGGTTGTGTGCAACGAGCAGCACCGCTTTTTCGCCTCGGGCATCGTGCGCGAAAAAGGGCTCGGCGCGACGATCCTCCTCGAACCCATGCCCAGGAACACGGCTCCCGCCATCGCCCTGGCCGCCCTGGCCGCCATGGAGGATGGGGAGGACCCGCTCCTGCTGGTTTTGCCGTCGGACCACTCCATCACGCCCCGGGAAGCGTTCGCGGAGGCTGTCACAACGGCGAGGCGCGGGGCCGGGGAAAACATGCTGGTGACCTTCGGGGTTCCCCCGACAAGGCCGGAGACGGGGTACGGGTATATC
>JAJBSY010000055.1 GCA_020861205.1 Deltaproteobacteria bacterium
ATCGGTTCCGACATCCGCTTGCGTCTCAAGGGCGTTTGCGGGGCGGGCGGGCATGGTGACGGTCACCAGGCCCGCCCGGCGCTCGGGAATGGGCGGGCAATCCAGTCGCGGCAGAACGCCGAACACCGGCACTCCGGCCAATTCTTCCACCGCGCGCCTGGCGATGGCGGCATGGCGATCGGTCCCGGCGCGGTTCAATATGACGCCCGCGATGCGCTCCCCTCCCGGAAAGTTCCTGCACCCGGCAACCAGGGCGGACGTGGTGCGCGTCATCTTGGTGATATCCACCACCAGCACCACGGGCGCATCCAGCTGGCGGGCCACTTCCGCCGTGGACGCGCTTCCTTCGAGATCCCGCCCGTCGAACAGGCCGCGGTTTCCTTCAATAACCGCCAGGTCCGCCCCGGCCGACCGGGATGCGAAATGGCGCCGCAAGGCCGCCTCGTCGCAAAAAAAGGGATCAAGGGTGCTGGCGCGCCCCTTGGCGGCCAGCGCGAGCCAGGCCGTGTCGATGTAATCCGGCCCCTTCTTGAAGGGATGCACGCGGATATCCTGGCGGGTGAAGGCCCGGACCAGGCCGAGGCTCACGGTGGTCTTGCCCGCGCCGCCCGAGAGACCGGAAACAACAAGCCTAGGCATGGACATCGGAGAATTCCTTTACGGCATTACCTGCCGGGACGTATGAAAAAAGCAGCGGCACGTACGCAACCGTACATTGCCGCTGCCCATGCCGCGAACGACGCTGACGGCTGAACAGGGGCTACCCTTCCTCGGCCTGGGTCTGTTTACCCCTGCCTTTGAGCCCGTACATCGTGGTGCTGCCGGACGACCAGAACTCGAGGATCTGCGCATTGATCATGCCGGTCAGGATCTTTTTGACGTCCCGCGGCCCCTTGTCCGGAAACACTTCCAGGAAATCCTGGAAGTAAAACTTGGTCTTGCTCGTTTTGGATTGCAGAAAATCCACAACCTTTTGCTGGTCGGCATCCATACATTCGTTCCTTTGCGTTTTCTTCCCGCTTCCGGCCGAAAAGGCAAATCCTTGCCCGCAAGGGCCGGCGGCTGGGAATCCCTGGCTTCAAAACTTGAATTGCGTGCTCTGGCGCCACGTATAGTAGGCCGGGTCACGGAAATCGTCAATCAGATGCGGGGTGAACGCAAGCCCGGTAAGGCTGAAAAACCGCTCCCAGCCGATCCGTTCGGCCCAGTCCCCGAGTCGCTCGTACTTCTTCGCGTTAGCGGCATAGACTTCCACGATATGCCGCACGGTTTTCACCAGCGTCGGCCAACGCGGCGGCTCGTTGGGAATATACGCCACCACGACCTTGGAGAACTTGGGCATACTGATGCGGTTGGAAACCTTGCCGCCCACCATGACGGCGATACCGTCGCCTTCGCCGTCGGAGATCGGGAGCGCCGGGCACATGGTGTAGCAGTTCCCGCAATACATGCAGCGCTCGTTCTTGATGGCGATGGTGTTGACCTTTTCGCCGTTCCTCTCGATCCGGGTCGGGCGCACGGCGGCCGTGGGGCAGGAGGCCACGGCCAGGGGGATCTCGCACAACCGGTCGGCCCATTCATGATCGACCATCGGCGGCTTCCTGTGGATGCCCACCAGGCCGATATCCGAGCAGTGCACGGCGCCGCACATGTTGATGCAGCAGGCAAGCGCGATGCGAAGCTTGGCGGGCATACGCATGGCCCCGAACTCTTCGTACATCTCGTCCATGACCGCCTTGACGGGGCCGGATGCGTCCGTCGCCGGCGTGTGGCAATGCACCCAGCCCTGGGTATGGACGATATTGCTGATGGAACAGCCCGTGCCCCCGACGGGAAACTTGTTGGAGCCGCCCTTGAATTTCCGCTTCTCCAGGTCCGCTCTGAGGGCTTTGATCGTTTCCAGGGACTCGGACATGAACTCGATGTTGTTCCGGGTGGTGAACCGCAAATACCCGTCGCAGTATGTGTCCGCTATGTCGCAGATTTCCCTGATGTGCGTCACGCTCATGAGCCGGGCCGCGCCCACCCGGAGGGTATAGACCCGGTCCCCGTTTTTCGCCACATGCATGAGCAGGCCGGGTTCCAGGATTTCATGATACTCCCAGTTGCCCTTGTTTTTCGCGATGAACGGCGGATAAAACTCGTCATACTTTCGCGGCCCGATATCCGAGAGGCGCCCTTCCATGGGCTTATCGGGGTTATAGCCGGATGATACGAATGCCATGACTTCCCCCTATCGCTTATGGCGGTTGCGGTACGCTTCCAGGTCGCGGTCCCAGCCGCCGGGTACTTCCTCTTCCTTGAAAAAGATGTACGGGTTGTGGCGCGGTTCCTTGACATGCACGGGCTGGGGCTTGATGTTCGTCACTTCCAGCAGCTTCTGAAAGGAAAGGCGTTTTATGGTCTCACCCAGGCGCTCGCGGTTTTTGCCTTCCTCCATCCACCAATCCCAGATGTTTTCGATGACTTCTTTGACCGCGTCATACGGCTCCGCGACCTCGACAAAGGGAACCAGAAGCGAGCCCATCTGGGCTCCGTCAAGCACGGGAGCCTTGGCGCCGACCAGGATGGACGCGCCCCGCTCGTCGCCGATCTTCAGGGCGCGCGGCATGGTGTTGATACAGTGCATACAGCGGGTGCATTCCCTGTTGTTGATGCGCAGCGTGCCGCCGTCCCAGCGCATACAGCGCGTGGGGCAACGGTCAACCACTTCCGCCTGGATGTCGAATGCGCCCCAATCACGGCCGGAGTGGGCGCCCGCGTTGGGTTTGAACTCGCCGTTGGCATAGGCTTGCACGGCGGATCGGTCGATCTTGATGTCGTCCTTCCAGGTACCGATGACCGAAAAATCGGAACGGGCTATGGAGGCCACGCACCCGTTGGGACACCCGTCAAACTTGAACTTGAACTTGTAGGGGAACGCCGGACGGTGCAGCTCGTCCTGGTAATCCTGGGTCAGGGTGTAACACAGGTCCTGCGTGTCGTAGCAGGCGAACTCGCAGCGGGACGGCCCCATGCAGCATTCCGGCGTCCGCAGGTTGGAACCGGAACCGCCCAGGTCCGTGTTCATCGTATGGGTCAATTCGTAAAAGATTTCCTCGAGCTGCGCGGTCTGGGTGCCGAGAAAGATAATGTCCCCGGTGGAACCGTGCATGTTGGTCAGCCCGGAACCGCGCATATCCCAGATATCGCAGATACCGCGCAAAAATTCGGTCGTGTAGAATTTGGCCGCCGGCTGGTTGACGCGCATGGTATGAAAGTGCGCCACCCCGGGGAACATCTCCGGCTGATCGCAGTAGCGGCCGATGACGCCGCCCCCGTATCCGAAAACGCCGACAATACCGCCATGTTTCCAGTGCGTTTCCCCGTCGGTATAGGACAGTTCCAGCACGCCCAGCAGATCATCGGGAGCGTCGACGGGCACCTGGTATTCGACCGAGTCCGCGTTTCGAGCCCTGCTTTTGGCTTCCTGTTTTATATCCGAGACAAAGCTCGGCCAGGGGCCGGACTCAAGCTCGTCCAGCTTGGGGGTCGCGTGTTTCGCCATTGCCCTACCTCCGGTAAATGGGTGCGGAGTACACATCGCGCGAGCGGCCCCGGCGGAATGCCCGCCCGGCACTGCTTACTATTCAAGGTACTAGAAAGAATACGGTTTCTTGTCAAGAAGACCGGCTGCCGACCAACCCCTAATAGACTGATTTTACATGGATTGACCAGCGTTATGAAAATAACGGGTAAGCATTATCCGTCCGATTCATCGCCGCGCTGCGTTCTTCTTTCCATACCCATTGCGCCTTTGCTCCCATCATGCCATTATGGTCCCATGCATGACGATCGTGGTTCCTATTACCACCCCAATCCCGCGGATACCCGCAGCCGGGTCTATGTCCGCCAGGGGGAGAACGGCATGGAGTTCCGCCTCTGGCACGCCGACTACCCCATGGTGTGGGACAAGCACGACTGGGTCCCCCAGGCGACGCTGGAACAGGCCGCCGCCATGTACCGCGATATGGGAAAGGGCGGCAATCCCATGGCCTTGTATGACATCGCCGTTGCCAGGGCCTTGATCAACGAAGAACGCCGCCGTAAGGAGGCTTTGTAGCCATGTCCAAACACTGGCTTGAAGCGAACGGCTCCCGCCTCATGGCCGAAATCCTGCGCGATTTTTGCGTGGTGAGCATTACCCTGGAAGAGCAGTTCGCCCGGTATGACGGGGCGGGCAATCTTTCCTACGCGGTCTTGCGCGATACCCTGGGCGACGAGATGAACCGCGGGATACTCTGGCGCCTCAAGGACACCACGCACCACCTCTTGCGCAACGCGCAAAACGCCACTTTGGCCGGAAAACTCCTGGACTGGGCCATCGGGTATCTTTTCCATGAAGCGCTGAAGCTCATGGAAGACACCCACCAGCACCAGTATTACGCGCCGAGCCTGCTGGCCATGGCCGAGGACAACCCTACGCCGGAACTAACCGCCGTTGCGGAAGATTTTTTGCTGATGGCCCGGGAAACCCAGGAAGACATGGGGCGGACCGTGAACCGCATCCGCAAGCTCCTTTCCCAGACACGCCGTTTTTTTCACCGGGGCTATTCGGGCCAGAGGGAAAATATCTACCTGGCCCGCACGCTCCACGACCGGGAAGACCTGATCCGCGCGGCCTTTCGCGAAGAGTTCGAGGCATTCTGCGAAGCCGTCTACGACGACAAACCCCAAATTCTGTATTTAAACGCGTCCGCATCCTTGGCGCAAGGCGGCAAAACAG
>JAJBSY010000373.1 GCA_020861205.1 Deltaproteobacteria bacterium
AAATATAACTCTGCAACCTGTCGATTCTAGAATTTGTTTTATTTACTGAGGATCATGTGCCATACTTCGACAGCCTCACAATATACGTCCATACACGAGCCGGCGTAATGCGAGTGATACTGTCGTTATAGAGATAGCCAGATATACTGGACTTCATCTGAGTGATTCAATATTCAACGGCTTGCCGCAACAGGGGCAGACGCTGGTGCTGGTATCGCCGGAATCGCCGCGATAAAAAAAGGCCAGCCAGTGCTTGTTGGCAAAAAAGTACCGGACCCAAATGCTCGCGCCGCATGAACAGAAACGTTGTTGCATGACAAACTCCTTGTATATAAATATTAACATTTATAGTAAAAAAAAACGGCACAACCATGCCTTGGCTCCAATCCGGCGGTCGGCACACACAACCGGTTCCCGTCAGGCGTATCGACAATCCCGGCAAAGCCACACCACCTTGCCGATAACTCTGAACGATGCCAATTCGTCGCCGTCGATGGTGACGGGCTCGTAATCGGGATTATCGGAGAGCATGACCACGCCGTTGGGACGCTTTTCAAGCCGCTTGATAAAAATGGCGTCTTCATAGCCGACGGCGAGAACGGATTTTACGGTCATCTCCGTTCGTGATTGATCAACCAGCACCATATCGCCGTCACGGATGCCGGGCTCCATGCTGTTGCCGATAACGTCCATGAACACCATGGCGTTGGGTTGTCCCATCCGGGACAACCAGGCTCGCGGCAAGGGATGCTCGGAAACGGGCACGGCTTCCAGCTCCATGGAACCGCCTCCCGCGCAGAGAACAGCCTTCACCTTGGGGACCATGATGGTTTCAAGGGAGACGTCCGGTAAAGGAAGCGTTTGCGGCTGCGCCACTATCGATGGCCGGTTCCGGTCTTCCGGATGGGGAGTTCCGTCGCCATACTCCAGCCAGTCGGGTGACAGGGCATACCGTCGGGACAAAGTCAGAATCCATTTCTGCGGGACGGCATTCCTGCTCTTGGCCTGGGTGATGGCCGAACGGTTGACGCCGAGAACCCGCGCCAGTTCCATTTGGGTGGCTATGTTCGTGCTTTCCGCGACCCTGCGGAAAAAGGCGTCAAAAGGAATGACCATGCGTTTTCCGTCCTTGTTGCGTTATATAAACAAATCTCTCGTTTTTTGGCAAGACTTTTTTTAGAGATTGAAATATTGTGTAATTTCGAACAAATGAAGCAGCCGCCCGTGAGCGCTCGAGTTCGCGGGCGGCTGCTTCATTATTCCGCCATTGTCAGGGCATGACCATGACCTGCGGGGTGGTAGTGGCAAAGGGCAGGCCGCGAAAAACGTTCCTGCCCACAAGACGCCACCGGTACATGGGAGCACGCTCAGCAGGGCAATACGAAAACATGAATTGGCCGCTCTGCGGGTCAAGCTGGATATCGGAGGCCGCGAATTCCCCTGATTCGCGCGGAACGAAGGGGCAACCCGGGCAGTCGTCATAGGATTGAATGGGAGAAATTTCGAGGGTGATATATTCAACGTTCCGGATCGCGCCCTGGGCGGTACCCCTGGCAACGAGGCAGTCACCCATGGGAGAGAGGGCCGGGCCGGTTATGGTGAACGTATCCTGCGTTTTTTTGGGGGAGGGCATTCCCGACTTGCCGCAGCCGCCGCAAAGAGCGGTAAGAATCAGCAGGCCTGTAAGACAAACAACGGGAAGGAGGCGGTAAAGAGTGGCGCGTTTCATTGTTCGGAAGATCCCCATAAAAGTTTCCATTCATTGATAAGTTCCAGCGCCCGCATCGGGGTGATCCGGGCGGGATCAAGGTCACGCAGTGTAACAAGCAAGGGATGCGGAAGGGAAGTGAAAGATTCGGGCAGCAAGGGTTCCGGTTCCTTGCGCGGCGGCGCGTCAAACCCGGGCAGAAGCTGCTCCATGGCCTGGGCGGTTTCTTTGCCGCCCGCCGCCGCGCGGTTCTTTTCCAGGGCTTCAAGAATTTGGCGAGCCCGTTGCACGCCGGCCTGCGGCACACCCGCGAGCCGGGCAACCTCGATTCCGTAACTTTTATCCGCCGGTCCCGGTACGAGCCGCCGCAAAAAAACAATTTCCCCGCCCCATTCGCGAATGGCTATATTCATGTTGTGAACGCCGGGAAGACGCCCTTCAAGGGCGGTCAGTTCGTGGTAGTGCGTCGCGAAAAGGGTGCGCACGGCCCCTTTACCGCGCCTGACCAGCTCTTCCGCCACGGCCCAGGCCAGCGCCATCCCGTCGAACGTGCTGGTGCCCCGGCCAATTTCATCAAGGATGACCAGACTCTTTTTCCCCGCCTGGCGCAAAATCCGGGCCGTTTCCATCATTTCGACCATGAACGTGCTCTGGCCCTGCGAGAGATTATCCGAGGCCCCGACCCGCGAAAAAATGCGGTCCGCGGTTCCGATGACCGCTTCCGTCGCGGGCACGAATGACCCCATTTGTGCCAGAATCACCATTAACGCCGTCTGCCTGAGCACGGTGGATTTCCCGGCCATGTTCGGGCCGGTTATCAAAATGCAGCGGCGCGCGTCATCCATGCGCAAGTCGTTGGGAATGAAATTGGCTTTTCCCTGCACCGCTTCAACGACCGGATGTCTTCCTTCACGGATGAGAATATCCGTACCGTCATGCACGTTGGGCTTGGTCCAACCCCAGCGGCGGGCGGCTTCCGCGAGCGACTGCCAGTAATCAAGCGCCGCCAGAAGGCCTCCCATGAAAAGAATGCGGGGCCTTGCCATGGCAAGCGTGTCACGCAGCTCCTGAAAAAGTTTGTATTCGAGACTTTTGCGTTTTTCAGACGCTGAAAGAATCCGTTCCTCAAGCTCTTTCAGCTCCGGCGTAATCATGCGCTCGGCGTTGGCGAGGCTCTGGCGCCGCACGAAACGCTCCGGCAGGCTCTCGCTTTGCGAGCGGCTGGTTTCAAAGTAATAGCCGAAGACCCGGTTGTAGCCGAGCCGTAATTTGGGAATTTTTGTTTCGTCCTGTTCCCTGGCGAGAAGTTCCTGGAGCTTTTGCTCCCCGTGTTCCGCAAGGTCAAGCAGCTCGTCCAGGTCCCGGTGGAACCCGGGCTTGAACAAGCCGCCTTCGGTTATGACGTGGGGCGGGTTGTCCGCGACGGCTTTATGCAGCAGCTCCGCGTAATCCGCAAGATCGTCCCACCGGGACAGAACTTTTGCGATAGCGGGGGGAAGGGCGTGGCCGGAAGCCTCGTCGGCGGTGGCATATGCCCCCTGGACGGGAGACGAGCAGAGCGCCTCCCTTACCCGAGGCAGGGTCTCCAGACTTTGGCGAAGCGCCACGAAGTCTTTGGGGGATGTCCGGTTGAGACATATTCTGGTGGAAAGGCGCTCCAGGTCATAGACGGAAGAAAGGGCGGCTCGAAGTTTTTCCCGCAGGACGTCGCCCGAGGCGAAGCAGGCTACCGCGTCCTGGGTTTCCTCGATGGGAGCGAGGTCGCGCCATGGGTGGCGCAGACGTTCCTCAAGCATTCTGCCGCCCATGGGCGTCATGGTAAAATCGAGAACATGCCGTAGCGTCCCCTGCCCTTTTTTACCGTCCAAGCGCCGGAAGATTTCCAGGTTGCGCTCGGATATTTCATCGACGACGAGGTGTTTGCCCAGTGAAAGCGGGACAAACGGCTTCAAATGGGAGAGGTCGTGCTTCTGCGTCTGGAGAAGATAAGAAACCAGCGCGCCGCAAGCCCGAGTCAGCGCTTCCTTGTCGTCAAGCCCCAGGGCGCCCAGTTCCGCCACGTTCTGGGCCCGCAGCACCTTTTCCGCGGCGCTTTTGGGATCGAAAAAACTGCGCGCGGGCACCCGGACCGGCGTTATGCCGCCCAGCCGGACGCCTTCCGGCAGGCGGAAGTCCTCTTCGGCAAAATCGGGGATAAGCAGCTCGCGGGGGGCGAGTTTCAACACCCATTGCCAGAGATCCGCCGCCCGCTTGCTGAACAGCCCGGACCATTCGCCGGTGGAATAATCCACCCAGGCGAACCCTCCGTTCCCGTTGCGCTCATCCCAGTAGACGGCTCCAAGGTAGTTGTGACCCTTGGCGTCCAGGCTCAAATCCTCGACGACCGTTCCCGGAGTCAGAACCTTCGTGACCGCGCGCTTGACAAGTCCCTTGGCGGTTTTCGGATCTTCAATCTGTTCGCAGACCGCCACCTTGTACCCTTTCTCCAGCAGCGTGGCGAGATAGCCTTCGGCCGCATGGTGCGGCACCCCGCACATGGGGACGGAATTTTCATTGCCCGGATTGCGGGACGTCAACGTAATCTGCAGCTCGCGCGCGGCCGTGTGCGCATCCTCGAAGAAAAGCTCGTAAAAATCGCCCATGCGGTAAAAGAGCAGGGCATCCGGATATTCCTCCTTGATGCTCATATACTGCGCGAACATGGGAGTCAGTTTCTGGGGCGGCTCTTTGGCGAATTCGCCAAGGTCTTTTTCCCGGGGCCTGTCGGATGAAGGAGAATCAGTCATGGAACGTCACAGTGTCTTTATCATTGCTGTAAGGATACGCGGAATGCGAGGGAGTGCCAGCTGCCGCAACGGCGGCAGCGATAAAAGACGCGATTTTCACGGAATCCGCAGACGGTGCAGGTGAACCGCCGGATGTACTTGAGCTCGTTTGCCAGGTATCTGACCTGCAGGCTGACCGTTTGGGGAAGGTCGTACTTTTGCACGGACAGCGCGAGCGATTGCAAGCGGGCCGCCCAAAAGTCAGGTTGGACGACCAGGGC
>JAJBSY010000339.1 GCA_020861205.1 Deltaproteobacteria bacterium
GCCCACGGCCGTCTCTTCGGCGGCGATGCAGGCGGCGAACTCGTCGCTGAAGGCGTCTATCTCTTCCTTGGTGAGGATAAACGCGGGGGCCAACTCGATGGCGCCGCCGGTGGCCTTGACGATGTATCCCCGCGCAAGCGCCCTGTCCACCACGCTGTTCAGGTTTTCCGGCGGGAACGGCGCGCGGGTTTTCCTGTCGGCGGTAAAGTCCACGGAAACCCACAGGCCCTTGCCGCGCACTTCCCCGGCGGAAGGTGAGTGAGCGAGGCGTTCTTGCAGCGAGCCGAGAAGATACGCGCCCATTTCGGCCGAGCGCTGAACCAGGTTTTCCCGTTCGAGCACGTCCAGCATGGCGAGGCCGGCGGCGCAGCCCACCGGGTGGTTGCCGTAGGTGTGCAGGTGCATGAAATTGTCCACGGCCTCGTTGATCGCGTCGGAAACGCCAACGGCCCCGAGCGGGACATAGCCGCTGGTCAGGCATTTCGCCATGGTCATGATATCCGGCTCAATGCCGAAATGCTCGATGCCGAACATTTTTCCGGTCCGGCCGAAGCCGCAGATGACCTCGTCGACAATCAGGACGATACCGTATTTGTCGCACATCTTGCGGATGAGCGGCCAATATTCCGGAACAGGGCTGTAGCTGCCGAATCCCTGCTGCACCGGCTCGCCGATAAAGGCGGAGACGAGATCCGGGTCTTCGCGCAGGATCGCGGCTTCCGTCATGGTAACGCAGTACATGTCGCAGCCCGGATAGGTCATTTTGTACGGACAGCGGTAACAGTAGGGCGATTCCACAAGGACCCCGCCGGGGGGCAGCGGTTCGAACACCTGGCGCATGGGAAGCACCATGCCTAGGGCGCGCAGCCCCAGGCCGTTCGCCCCGTGGTAGGCGCCGACGCGGGAAACGATCTTGTAGCGTTGCTTGTTCCCCCGGTAGTAATGAAAGAGCTTGGCCAGCTTCATGGCGGAATCCACAGCTTCGGAGCCGGAACATTCAAACGTGACGTGGTTCACGCGGCCGGGAGCGATCGCGGCGATGCGCTCGGCCAGCAGCATCGCGGGCTCGTTGGCCCATCCGCAGGGCGTGAAGTAGGAAAGGCGCACGATCTGGTCATACACGGCCTTGGCCACTTCTTCGTTGCCGTATCCGAGGGACACGGGCCGCGTGTGGCCGGACGCCATCTCCAGGTAGCGGTTGCCGTCGCTGTCCTCCACATAAAGCCCCTCCCCTTTGGTGAGCACGCGGACGCGGCCGTCCTCGATGTCTTTTCTGGGGGTGCGGTGCAGCATCAGGTTGGAATCTTTCGTGTAACGCATGACTTCTCCGCCTTATGCTAAAGGGTTGGCGACGCGCCGTTTCCGTCATCGGCAATTTCCGGGTGCCCGGCATCCTTTTCCGGCGCTGACCCGGAAATTCACGGCGTATCCGTATCCTAAAAGAAGGATGGCCGGTGGCGCAACCGTTATCGGCCGGATTTTGAAAAAAGTCTTTTGCCCGTGGCGCCGGCGAGCACGGCTACCCCCAGGGCGGCCAGATACGGCAGATACCCGGCCAGATACCGTTCCAGGACAATAAAGGACACGGCATAGGAAACGAGGAAGAGGACGCCTGTCCGGGTATTTTCCCGTTTGCGTTCGGCCACCGATTCGGCTGAGACCGGCCCGCCCGCGATATCGCGCGACAGGCTGCCGAACGTTTGCGGATCCGTTATCGCCAGAGCCCGTCTGCCGTCGTCAAACGTCGCGATAAAACAGATTTTCCGGCCGATACCGAAGGATGCGCCAAACCCGGCTTCTTTGACGGATCGCGGGTCCGCTTCGACCACCGATGCGACCGGGAGCCCGCCGATGGAGCCGGGGTTGTTGTAAAACTCGGTACCGGCCGGGATATCCCCCGACACAACCTTGATCCTGCCCATACGTTCCTCCGGTCGAATGCGTTGCCGGGTCGCGGGTCACGCGGACGGCGCCGCCCGCATCTGGCGCACGGCGGAAAGGCTTTGCAGGCACACGGAAATGGCGATGCACACAAGGCCCGCGACAAAGGCCGCCCCCAGTTCCTTCGCCTCCCCGAACAGAATCATAGCCAGCACGATGCTGTAAATCGGCTCGAGGTTGTAACTCAAGCTGACGGTAAAGGCGGATATTTTCTGAAGCGCCTGGATTTGCAAAATGAACAACCCGATCGTGCAGATCGATGAAAGCAGGAGCAGGTAGACGAGGTCCATGGCGGAGGGCGCGGCAACCGTTTCCGGGAACACGGCCAGGTACGCCGGGGCGAGCAGCGTAAGCAGCGTAAACCCGCCGGTCATCTGGTACAGGAATATGGACGTTGCCGAATGGCTCTTGCCGATGCGCCGGATGCCCACGGTGTACAGGGCGGCGAGGGCCGCCGAGACGACGCCCAGGAGGATCCCGGTCCGGTACTGCGTGTCGAAATGGAAGATCAGCGCGATGCCGCAGACCGTAATCAAACTGTAGCATATCTCGCGCACGGAGACGGATTTTCTGTTGGCGACCGGTTCAAAGATGGCGGTAAAGAAACCGTTCAGGGCGAAACAGACCACGGCTATGGATACGTTGGCGTACTTGATGCTTCCGTAAAAGCAGACCCAGTGCGAAGCGACGATGGCCCCGATGCAGGCAATTTTTACCGCTTCACGCAACGGGATGCGGGGCATTTTTTTCGCGAGCCATAAGTACGCGAGGAACAGGACGGACGTAAACAGCATCCTGTACCAGACCAGGGGGCCGGCCTGCAGGGTTATGAGCTTGCCGAATATCCCCGTGAACCCGGCGATCAGGATGGAAACATGGAGTTTGACAAATGGGTTGGTCATATCGTTCCTCAAGAGGGCAAGCCCCTCGCCGGGTTCGTTCATCGGAGATATATACCGGGCGGGCATGGCTGTCGACAGCGCATTTCGCGGGTAGCGGACGTTGCTTTTGCCGGAATGAACCGTGAATGAAACCGGCATGGCGGTAAAGATCGGCGGCAGAGTACCGGTGTTCGCGGAAAACCAGGCCGCGCGCGACAGGGCCGCCCGGAATCTCCCCGGCGGCCCTGTTCACGGTATCGGCAAAAGGCCGGTATCAGGAGACCACGTTGACCGGGTTGCCCCGGACGAATGCCTCCAGGTTGCCCACGGCAAGGTCCATGATCCGCCGGCGGCATTCGACGGGAGCCCACGAAATGTGCGGCGTGATGATGCAGTTTTTGGCCCGGAGCAAGGGGTTCTCTTCGGTGACCGGTTCGACGGAAACCACGTCCAGGCCGGCGGCGTATACTTTTCCGGCATTCAGGGCGTCCGCCAGGTCCCGTTCGTTGACAAGCTGGCCGCGCGAGTTGTTGATGACGATGACGCCGTCCTTCATTTTCGCGATGGTTTCTTTGCGAATGATCTCCCGCGTTTCGTTCGTGAGGTTGCAATGCAGGGCGATCACGTCCGCCCGGGCGAGCAGTTCGTCCAGTCCCACATACGCGGCTAGCGTTTTTCCCGAGTCGTTCGGAAACGTGTCGTAGGCGAGCACGCGCATACCAAGTGCCTTCGCTATCCGGCCCGTGGCCTGGCCGATCCTGCCGAAGCCGATAATGCCCATGGTTTTCCCGGAAAGTTCCATCAGGGGATAATCCCAGAAACACCAGTCCGGGCTTGCCGCCCACCGGCCCCGCTTCACGGCCGCGTCGTGATGGCCGACCCGGCTGGCGATTTCCAGCAGCAGGGCAATGGCGAACTGTCCGACGGCGTCCGTGCCGTATGTCGGAATATTGGTGACCACGATGCCATTTTCTTTCGCGGCGGCGATATCCACCACGTCATACCCGGTGGCGAGCACGCCCACGTAGCGGAGAGCCGGGCACGCCTCCATGGTCTCGCGCGAAACGGGCGTTTTGTTGGTGATGACCGCGTCCGCCCGGCCGATTCGTTCCACGATCGCCTCGGGCGGGGTCCGGTCGTAGACCCTGGTGTTTCCGAACGCTTCCAGCGCCGACCAGCTCAAATCGCCGGGATTTTCCGTGTAGCCGTCAAGAATCACAATGTCCATGGCACCCTCTGTCGTCGGAGTTACTCTTGCGTTGACGCACGCTCTTCCTTTCATGGCGGGCCGTGCCGCTGGGTTAACGGCGTTTCCCGGGCCTGCGGCAGCGCCGGAGGCCCGGGAAAAATACGCAAGGCCGAGGTTACTCGATGAATTCGCAGCCTTTGGCGTTCAGGGTCGCGTCAACCCATGCCCTGTTCCAGGCCAGGTTCTCGATGTCTTTTTTGGTCTGCGTTTCCATGGCGTTGTGGGCTTTCGCCTTGGCGAGCACGTCCGGGGCGTCGGCTGGGTTGATGACTACCACGCCGTCCGAATCGCCCACAACGATATCGCCGGGGTTGACCACGAGGCCGCCGCACATGACCGGGAAATTGATCTCGCCCCCGCCTTCCTTGAGCGGGCCGTTGGGGGTGATGCCCGTGGCGTAGATGGAAATGTCCGTCATTTTGCCGATGGAATCGATGTCGCGGATGCAACCGTCCACCACCACGCCGGTGATACCCCGGCGGCGCAGCCACATGACCATGAGTTCGCCGAAAATCGCGTAGGACTGCTCGTTCTGGGCGTCGATAATGATGATGTCGCCCGGCTGGGCCATGTCGATGGCTTTATGGAAGAGCAGATTGTCACCCGCGCGGACCTTGACCGTGAAGGCGCAGCCGAGGAGG
>JAJBSY010000377.1 GCA_020861205.1 Deltaproteobacteria bacterium
CGGCGGAATCAAGCGGCCCCACGTTGCGGGAAACAACGCTCTGCAGGGCGGTCACGATATGCGAGGCTATCAGGATGGCGTCAATGCCGTGGTGCGGCTCCGCGCCGTGGGAGGCCTTGCCGGAAACGGTTATGGTAAAGGTATCGCTGGCGGCCATGAGAACGCCCGCCCGCGTGCCGATGCAGCCGGTCTCCAGGTTGGGCATCACGTGCAGGGCGGCCAGCCCGTCCACGTCGTCCAGTTCTCCGGCGGTCACAAAGGTTCGGGCGCCCGCCAGTGGTTCCTCGGCCGGCTGGAAGAAGAATTTGATCCGGCCCGGAAGAACGTTTTTATACGCCGCCATGACCTTGGCAACGCCGAGAAGGATGGCGGTATGCGCGTCGTGGCCGCAGGCGTGCATCAGGCCGGGGTTGCGGGAGGCGAAGGGCAGGCCGGTCGTTTCCGTGCCGGGCAGGGCGTCCATGTCCGCGCGCAGGCCGAGCGTTTTGCCCGGCAGGGCTCCTTCCAGCACGGCCATGAGCCCGGTTTTGCCAACAGGGGCCGGGGAGTAACCGAAACCGCGCAATGTTTCCGAAACAAAAGCGGCGGTTTCCTTTTCGTGAAAGGCGGCTTCCGGGTTCGCATGGATATGCCTGCGCCAGGCGATGACGTCGTACGCAACGGCTTGGGCCTCGGCCATACAATCAATTCGCATGGTGTTTTCCGCTCGTGTTGAGGCGTTTTGTCGGGCTCCGGACCATACTGGATTCCGCACACGTAAAAAAACACCGGCGGCTACGGGAAATCCCGCTTACTGGGACCGGCCTCTGAACTCTTTGAACGAAAGCCCGTATTTTTTCATTCTGAGCCCCATGATCCGCTCGGTTATGCCCAGCCGGGAGGCCGCTTTGGCCATGTTCCCCCTGGAGTCGGACAAGGCCTCCGTAATCATGCGCAGTTCCAGGGCTTCCAGGGCCGCGTCAAGGGTGTCCGCGCGGCTTTCGGAAGCGAACGGGGCCGGAACGGGTTCAAGGCCTTGCAACGCGGGAGGCAGGTGAGCCGCCTCGATGACGCCACCGGGCCCGCAGAGCAGCACGGCGCGCTCGATGACGTTTTCCAGCTCCCGGATGTTCCCGGGCCAGGCATAGGCCGTCAGCAGTTCCGTGGCTTCGGGCGAGATCCTGCGGACAACCCGGCCGTTTTCCTGCCCGTATTTTTCAGCGAAATGGGTGGCAAGGGGCATGATGTCCTCGCGCCGCCTGCGAAGCGGGGGCAGGAGAATGGGAAAAACGCTCAGCCGGTAATACAGGTCCTGCCGGAAGGTTCCCTCGGCCACCATCTGTTCCAGGTCGCGGTTGGTGGCCGCTATCAGCCGCACGTCCACGCGGATCGCCTGGCCCCCGCCCACCCGTTCGAACTCTTTTTCCTGCAGCACGCGCAGGAGCTTCGCCTGGGTGAGCGGCGTAAGGTCGCCCACTTCGTCCAGGAACAGGGTGCCGCCGTGCGCCATTTCAAACCGGCCTTTGCGCATCCCCGTGGCGCCGGTGAACGCGCCCCGTTCGTGCCCGAACAGTTCGCTTTCCACCAGCCCTTCGGGAAGCGCGGCGCAGTTGAGGCGCACGAACGGTTTGCCGGCCCTGGAACTGTTGCTGTGGATTGCCGAGGCAGCCAGCTCCTTGCCGGTGCCGGATTCTCCCCGGATGAGCACCGTGGCGTTGGAATCCGCCACCTGGTTCAGCTCGCGGATAACGGCCTGGAGCGCGGCGGAATTGCCAACCATGCCCACGGGATGGAACTGGTCGTGCAAAAGCGCCTGCAAGCGCCGGTTTTCCTCCACGACCGCGCTGTGCCGCTGCTCGAATTCCAGGCGGACGGTAAGCGCCTGGGCCACCAGGGAGGCAATGACCTGGAGCAGGCGCACGTCTTCCTCAGCGGCGACGGAATCGGCAAAAAGCCTGTCCGCGAAAAAAACCCCGAGCACGTTTCCGCCATGGGCCAGGGGCACGGCGAAAAGGGCGATGTCTTCCTTGTAGATGGTGCGGAGATTGCCGCGATGCAGGGCCGTGGGGTTTGCCGCCTCGTATTGGACGGCCACGGGGAGGCCCGTTTCCAGGACCATGGAATCCACGCTTTCCCGGTGGACGGCCACGGGATGCTCGTCCTCGAATCCCGGGGGCAGCTTTGAGAGCCAGGAACCGCTCCGCCAGGTGGCGCCCGCGCGGGAAACCTCGCCTCGGGCGGAAAGGGTGATGCCCCCCCAGAGCATGGCCGTGTGGCTGGACATAAACTCCAGGATGGCTTCCATCTGGCTTCCGAGGTCGCCGGTGGCTTCAAGGGTCTGGCAGACTTCGAAAAGCAGGCGCAACTCGTTCGTCTCGTTGCGAATATGGACAGGGGCGCTCATGTATGGCCTTTATGTTAGAGCGTTGTCACAATACGACCCGGATAAACGTGTCTCCCAAAAATGTTTGTTGCTGGTTGCCGCGTGGCGGGAGGAAGGCGTTTCCTCCCGGCGTGATTCCCCGCGGTCCGGAGTGTTTTCATTCGCGCGATGCTCCGGAAGAATGTCTTCACATCTATGGCGCCGGATGCTCGCGGGGCGGCTTGCCGGCCGTTGCCCAAGCATCCGGACCGCCACGCGCTTTAAAGTTTCAGGCTCCGCAACCGTTCGATGGCTTCCCGCGTGTTTTCCGGGCTGCCGAAGCCGGTCAGGCGGAAATATTCCTGCCCGCTGGGACCGAATCCCGCGCCGGGCGTTCCCACCACGCCCGCCTTTTCCAGCAGCAGGGTGAAAAAATCCCAGGAATTCATGGGAACCTTCACCCAGACATACGGCGCGTTGGTCCCGCCCACAACGGTCAGCCCCATTTTTTCGAACGCGTTTTTGATCAGCTTGGAGTTGGCAAGGTATCCTTCAACAACGGCCGTTACTTCCTTCTTGCCCTGGGCGGAGTGCACCGCTTCGGCCGCCCGCTGCACGATGTAGGGACACCCGTTGTACTTGGTGGTCTGGCGGCGGTTCCAGAGGGTGTTGAGCGCGACCCGGGAACCGTCCGGAGCCTTGCCGGTCACGGTTTTGGGCACCACGGCGTAGCCGCAGCGCAGGCCGGTGAACCCGGCGGTTTTGGAGTAGCTGCGAAATTCGACGGCCACCTCGCGCGCGCCGTCCACTTCGTAGATGCTGTGCGGGATGCCCGGCTCGCGGATAAAGCATTCGTAGGCGGAATCGTAGAAAATGATCGCGTCGTTCTTCCGGGCGTAATCGACCCACACCTTCAGCTGATCCCGGGTCAAAACCGTACCCGTCGGATTGTTGGGGTAGCAGAGGTAGATGAGATCCGGCTTTTCCTTGGGCAGTTCCGGCACAAAGCCGTTTTCCGCCGTGCAGGGCAGGTATATCATGCCCGCGAAGCGGCCGGATCCGTCCGGAGCGCCGCCTCGGCCGGCCATGACGTTGGCGTCGGCGTACACGGGGTACACCGGGTCCGTGATGGCCACTTTGCAGCCGGTGGCGAAAAGTTCCTGGAAGTTGCCAACGTCGCATTTCGCGCCGTCGCTGACGAAGATTTCGTCCGCGCCGATGCCCAGGCCCGGGTAGCTGTCCTTGACGATGGCTTCCCGCAGGAAGTCATAGCCCTGTTCCGGTCCGTAGCCTTTGAATCCCGCGGCGGTCGATTGCTCGTTGACCGCGTCCTGCAAGGCCTTGATGACGGACGGAACCAGCGGTTGGGTCACGTCGCCGATGCCGAGCCGGATGATTTTCTGATCCGGGTTTTTCGCCGCGTGCGCAGCCACGCGGGCCGCGATTTCCGAAAAGAGGTAACTGCTCCTGAGGTTCAGGTAGTTCGCATTGATATCGGCCATACACTATTCTCCTGTAGTGTTCGCTCCAGCGTTTGCGGGGAGGCCCCCCCGAAGGAGACGGCTCAACCCCGGCGGGCCGCGTAACGTTCCGGAAACACACACCGTGTCAACGAGTCGCGCGCCCTGTATCCAAAAAGTGCATTCTCCCGCGTGCCGGGTCGGCGCGAGGGGTGGAAACCGGGAAATCTTCCTACTCCCGCTTCCGCCGGGATTCGCTACCGTTCCACCGTCAGGCCGGATGGAAGGATATACTCCCCGTCAAAAACGATGGTGGCGGGTCCGGTCATAAAGACCATGCCGTTCTCGTCCCATTCGATCAGCAGATCCCCGCCGGTAAGATGGATCGTCATTTTCCTGTCGGTCCACCCGTTGAGCACGCAGGCCACGGCGGTCGCGCACGCGCCGGTGCCGCAGGCGAGCGTTTCGCCGGAGCCGCGTTCCCATACGCGCATCCGGACTTCTTGTCTGGAAAGAACCTCCGCGAATTCGGTGTTGATCCGCTTGGGAAAAAGCTTGTGGTTCTCAAAGGACGGGCCGATTCCCGGCAGATCCAGGTCCGCCACGCATTTCACAGGGACCACGATATGGGGGTTGCCCATGGAAACGGCGGTCGCGCGATACGAAACGCCGTCCACGACGAGCTGCTTGTCGATGAAGTCCTCGCCGTCGGCGTCCACCGGGATATCCCGGGGCTTCAGGATGGGCCTGCCCATATCGACGCGGACGGTCGCGACCTTCCTGTCGGCCAGGGTCATGTTCAGGGTGCGGATTCCGGCCAGGGTTTCGACGGTCAGGACCGTTTTGTCGGTGAACCCCCGGTCATGGAGGTATTTGCCCACGCAGCGGATGGCGTTGCCGCACATC
>JAJBSY010000442.1 GCA_020861205.1 Deltaproteobacteria bacterium
AATCCGACCCGTTCCATGAAAGCCAGCGTTTCCCGGAATTGCGCTTCCGTTTCGCCGGGAAAACCCACGATGATGTCCGTGGAGAAATGCATTTCCGGCCGAGCGGCCCGCAATTCGTCCACCAGCCGCAAAAACCGGGCTGTATCGTATTTCCGGCCCATGCGCCGCAAAATCACATCCGACCCCGATTGCAAGGGCAGATGCAGCCGCGGGGCGAGCACCGGCAAATCCGCGAACGCCTGCGCCATGTCCGAGCCCATGTCCTTGGGGTGCGGCGTCACGAAGCGCAGCCGCGAAAGCCCGGGAAGCGCCGCCACGCGGTACAGCAGATCGCCGAACGCGCTCCTGCCGGGGCCGGGGCTGACGTTCATGTCCTTACCATAGGCGTTCACGTTCTGGCCCAGCAGGGTGATCTCCCTGGCGCCCCGTTCCAGCAAGGCGGCGCATTCCGCCAGGATGGCGTCCGCTTCCCGCGATTTCTGATGGCCGCGCACGTAGGGCACGATGCAATAGGCGCAAAAATTATCGCATCCCTGCATGATATTGACGAAAGCGGCGGGGGGAACCCGCTCGTCCAGGGCGAAGTCGCGCTCCTCAAAACGCTCGGCGAAGTCGATCAGGCTGATGCGCAGCCGTTTCTCGGCCGCCAGGCGGGAAATCGCGTCCGGCGCGGAGGCGATGCCGTCCGTGCCGAAGACCAGGCGCACCTGGGAAAACCGTTTGAACAGTTTCTCGCCGACCTGCTGGGCCACGCAACCGCCCACGCAGACCAGGACGTCCGGGGAGTTTCCGGTCACGCTGCGGATGCGGCCGATCTCGCTGTAAACCTTCTGTTCCGGCTTGTCCCGGACGGAACAGGTGTTGAGGATATGGATGGACGCCTCGTCCGGCCGCCCGGCGGGCACGAACCCGCGCGCGACGAGCGAGCGCGAAAGCCAGTCGGAATCCGCCGCGTTCATCTGGCAGCCGAAGGTGGTTATGTGAAAGGTATTGGGCATATGACGGGATATTTTCTCGAGGATGGTTCCGCATGAAGCGGCTTTTTACCGGGCTGCTACGACATTTCGCCGGAATTGGCAAGCGCGCCGTTTTGGCGTATAGGCAGACCTGCGCACGCCATATCCCTCCCGCCGAGGCGAGGCCGATCGCCGGATGGCTGCGATAAACGAGCTTCTTCCGGAGGACGCCATGACCGTTGTCACCCGTTTCGCGCCAAGCCCCACCGGGCATCTGCATATAGGCGGCGCGCGCACCGCCATATTCTGCTGGCTCCTGGCCAGGCACTTCAACGGGAAGTTTCTGCTGCGCATCGAGGATACGGACAGGGAGCGTTCCAGGCAGGAATACACGGACTCCATCCTGGCGTCCATGAATTGGCTCGGGCTGGACGCGGACGAGCCGCCCGTCTACCAGAGTTCGCGCATGGGCCGCTACAAAGAGGCCATGCAGCGGATGGTGGCCTCCGGCCACGCCTACTGGTGCGACTGTTCTCCGGAACAAGTGGAGGCCATGCGCGAAAAGGCCCGCAAGGAAGGCATGAAACCCCGCTATGACGGCCGGTGCCGCGACCTCGGCCTCGGCCCGGGACCCGGCCGCGCCGTCCGCCTCAGAACCCCTCTTTCAGGTCCCATCACGCTGCACGACATCGTGAAGGGCGACGTGACCGTAGACGCCTCGGAACTGGACGACATGGTCATCTGGCGGTCCGACGATACCCCGACCTACAACTTCGCTGTGGTAGTCGACGATATGGACATGGGCATAACCCACGTCATCCGGGGTGACGACCACGTGAGCAACACCCACAAGCAGATTCTGATTTTTGAAGCCCTGGGTCACCCCCTGCCGGTTTTCGGGCATGTGCCCATGATTCTCGGGCCGGACAAGCAAAAACTGTCCAAGCGCCATGGCGCCAAAGCGGCCGTGGAGTATGAAAAAGACGGCCTCCTGCCTTCCGCGCTGGTGAACTATCTCGTCCGCCTCGGCTGGTCGCACGGGGACCAGGAACTTTTTACCATCAAAGAACTGATAGCCGCCTTTGACGGCAGCAACATGAACCGCGCGGCAGCGAGCTTCGACCCGGAAAAACTCCTCTGGGTCAACGCCAACCACATGCGCGAAACGCCCGTCGCGGAACTTGCCGCCATGACGCGCCGGTTCCTGGCCGACGACGTCAAGGACGTCCCCGCGCCCGCCCTTGAGGCGGCGGCGGGATTGTTTCAACAGCGGGCCAACACCCTGGTGGAATTGGCAAAGGATGTCCGGGCCGTGCTGCTTTCCGCCGCCGCCCTGGAATATGCGCCGGGAGCCCGGGAAAAAGCGCTTACCGCCGACTCGCGGCCCCATCTCGTCGCCCTGCGCGCAATGTTCGCGGAGCTGCCCGAATGGACGGAGCAAGCCGTCCACGACGCCCTGCATACGTATATCGATGCCAACGGGTTGAAATTCAAGGCCGTCGGCCCGGTCGTCCGCGTGGCGATCCTGGGCTCCCTCGGCGGGCCGGGGCTGCCCGAAACCATGGCCGTGCTCGGCAAGGACGAGACGTTGGCGCGGATGGACAAGCTGCTGGTCCAACCTCTGTAAGGTATCACTCACAGCCATGGCGGACGGGGAACCATCCGCCACCTTGTCTCCGGGGCGGCCCGCGAGCCGTTCCTCCCGCTCCTTCCTGTCATCCCGCAGGATGCGCCGGAGCGCCCCTCCGGGTGATCCCGGGGAAATTTATGCCTTTTCCGGCCGCCGGGGGCATTCGTATAAAGGAGCTTTTCATGCTGGCGATACTGGATTACGAAGCCGGGAACCAGACGAGCGTTTCACGCGCGCTTTCCTCCCTGGATATTGCCAACGCGGTTACGGCGGACGCCGATGCCCTGCTTTCCGCCGAGGGGGTCATCTTCCCCGGTGTCGGCGCGGCCGGTCAGGCCATGGACCTTCTGCGTTCCAGGGGCCTGGACGCGGTATTGCGCCGGATCGCCGCGGGAAGCGTCCCGCTTCTCGGCATCTGCCTGGGCTGCCAGATCATGCTGGAGCACAGCGAGGAAGGCGATACCAAAACCCTGGGCCTCTTCAAAGGCGTAACCCGCCGGTTCGCGGACGACCTCGAGGATGAGAACGGCGACCGGATCCGCATCCCCCACATGGGCTGGAACAGCGCGCCGCGCCGGCGGGCCAGCCGGCTTTTCGACGGCATACCGCAGGATGCGGAATTTTATTTCGTGCACAGCTATTACGTGGACCCGGAACCGGAAGCCGTGCTGGCTACCACGGACTACGGCAAAACGTTCTGCTCGGCCATCGGCCGCGACGGGTTGTGGGCCGTACAGTTTCACGCGGAAAAAAGCGGCAGGTTCGGCCTGAAACTCCTGCGCAATTTTTACGAATACTGCCGGGAGGTGGCCGATGCTCAGTAAACGCGTCATCCCCTGCCTGGACGTGCGGGCCGGCAAACTGACCAAGGGCGTGAAGTTCCAGGGCAACGTGGATATCGGCGACCCCGTGGAAACCGCCCGCAAGTATTACGACGACGGCGCGGACGAAATCGTGTTTTACGATATCACGGCCTCCGCCGAGGGGCGGGGCATTTTCCTGGACGTGGTGGAGCGCGTGGCCAAAGCCATCGCCATCCCCTTTTCCGTGGGCGGCGGGCTTTCCACGGTGGCCGACATGCGCGCCGTGCTGCTGGCCGGCGCGGAAAAAGTCTCGGTCAACTCCGCGGCCGTTAAAAACCCGACAATCATAACCCAGGGCGCGGAAGCCTTCGGTTCCCAGGCGATTGTGGTGGGCATGGACGTGAAACAGGTGCCCAAGACCGACGCCGTCCCGTCCGGGTATGAAGTCGTCATCCACGGCGGCCGCCGGTACACGGGCCTGGACGCCTTGGCCTGGGCCGCGCACTGCGAGGATCTGGGCGCCGGCGAACTCTGCGTCAACTCCATCGACGCGGACGGCACCAAGGAAGGCTACGAGCTGAACCTGACCCGGCTCATGGGCGAAACCGTGCGTATTCCGGTCATCGCCTCCGGAGGCGCTGGCAATCCCGAGCATATGTACGAAGCCCTGACGGTCGGCAAGGCGTCGGCCGCGCTGATCGCCTCCATCGTGCATTACGGGGAATACACCATCCCGGGCATCAAGGAATACCTGCACGGCAGAGGCTGCAAGGTACGGTTGCGGTAATCCGGCTGGAGCGTGGGAACGTCAGCCGGTTGCTTTTTCCGGTAAAGGCGGGAAGCCGCTCCCCCAACGTTTTTTACGGCCTGACAAATCTAGACAAAATCTATACACTGTCCCAAAGGGCCGGGGTTCCATACCGGCATCCCGCCGCATACCGGGGCGGACCGTCCATGGCAGAAACTGACGTTCGGCCACACGCGCGGCTCTTCCGCGTTTTCGTCCTGACGCGCAAGGGGCGCCCGGGCTTGCTTTTGTGGGCCGCGCTCCTCGCGGCCCTCTATGCCGGCGCCCTCGGCGTCGTGCTGCCTTATTTCGCCAAGCCCTTCCTGGTAAAAGAACTTTCCGAGGAACTGGGGGTAGCCTGCTCTATCGATAACTTAACGGTCAACCCCCTGACGCTGAAAGTCGTGGCCAGGGACGTGCGTATTCCGTATCCCGAAGCCGCGCGGGACAAACCCGGCGAATACCTACTGCGGCTGGAGCGGCTGGAAATGGTTCCCGCG
>JAJBSY010000228.1 GCA_020861205.1 Deltaproteobacteria bacterium
CCAGGCGTCTCGTGCCCTATTTCCCGACGCCACCCGAAAAGTTTGTGAAAAATGGAACGTTGCGGGCTCGCCCGTTCGTCGGTGGAGCTTCGCTGGAAGTGGTTCGCGCTTGATGGGGAGGGGGCAAAAAATTGGTGGTTCAGGTTGGCAGGCTGCGTTTTTTGCGGGGATGTAAAAAGAAAATCTAATGAACGTTTTGGTGCGTCTGGCCTGTTCCCGCCCGATCATGCAAATATAGCGGCCTTGCAATTGCTTTTTCATTCAATAATGATGTAGACCCTCAGATTATGCAAACGGCAACCGGCCTCGGCCGGACCGGCAAGCCACGGCGGACGAATGACAGCAAACGCGGGAAAGGAAAGACGTTCCGAACAGCGACAAAATGACGCCCCGTCCTTTTCCGTGAACAGGGAAACGGACGGCGCCGCCCTCGTTGTGAAGGGCGAATGGTCCGCGCTGACCGTCGGCGGGGTTGAAAAACGCTTGCGCCGCGAGCTTGCGGGGCATCCTCCCTTGCGCGCGGTGGACCTTGAGGGCGTCACCAAGCTGGACACCACCGGCGCGCTGCTCTTGCAGGAGGCGCTCGGAGCCGAAAAAAACGACTTCATCACGGATAACCCCCAGTACAAGCGTCTGCTCGAGCTCGCGGTGGAATCCCCCGGACCGAAGCTGCCGGATGAGAACGAAAAACCCGCTCTCGGGGTGCGTTTTCTCCACGACCTGGGCAAGACCATAACGGAAGAGTACCGCCTCGCCATCCAGATGGTGGGATTTCTCGGCGAATATATCGTGACCTGCCTCAGGCTCGTACGGCGGCCGAAGGCTTTGCCGTTCACCTCCCTTGTCTACCACATGCAGCAGGTCGGGGTTTCCGCCGTGCCCATCGTGTCGCTGCTCGCCTTTCTCATCGGGCTGGTCATCGCCTACATGGGCGCGCAGCAACTGGCCATGTTCGGGGCCGAAATCTTTACCATCAAGCTGGTGGAAATCACCACCCTGCGCGAACTCGGCGTTCTTCTTACCTCCATCGTCGTCGCGGGCCGTTCCGGTTCCTCCTTCACCGCCCAGATCGGGGCCATGGTCGCCAACGAGGAAGTAGCCGCCATGCGGACCATGGGGCTTTCCCCCATGACGCGGCTGGCCTTCCCGCGGATAACGGCCCTGGTCCTGATGCTCCCGGCCCTGGTTTTTCTGGCGGACATCATGAGCATTCTCGGCGGCGGGGTCGCGGCCATGACCATCATGGACATGGCGCCCGCATCCTATGCCGCGAGGATGCAGGCGGACATCAACCTGGGCAACTTCGCGGTCGGCATGGTCAAAACGCCGTTTTTCGCCGTCATCATCGGGGTGATCGGATGTTTCCAGGGGTTCCAGGTGACGGGCAGCGCGGAATCCGTGGGCAGACTGACCACCCATTCCGTGGTGGAAGCCATCTTTATGGTCATCGTCTGCGACGCCATGTTCGCGCTCTTTTTTACGGGGATAGGCGTATGAAACCGTCCGGCCCCCTGTCGGGAAACGGATCGAGGAGAAGCCCCGTGGATGATGCCGCCAAAAAGAAAGCGTTCCCCGCGGAAATCGTGGTCTCCCTGCGCGGGATCAGCAACCGTTTCGGCGACAACGTGGTCCACGAGAACCTTGATCTCGATATTTACAAGAACGAGATACTCGGGCTCATCGGGGGTTCCGGTTCCGGGAAATCCGTCCTGCTCCGGACCATGCTCTGGCTGCGCGAGCCGCAGGGGGGCACGGTTTCCGTCATGGGCGTCAATCTCAAGGACGCAACCCGCGAGGAATGGGAGTGCATCCGCAGGCAATGGGGCGTGTTGTTCCAGGACGGCGCCCTGTTCTCCTCCCTGACCGTGGAGGAGAACATCCAGGCCCCTCTGCGGGAGTTCACCACACTGTCGAAACGGCTGATGCGGGAAATCGCGGCCATGAAGATCCATATGGTGGGCTTGCCGCCCGAAGCCGCCAAGCTTTACCCCTCCGAACTTTCCGGCGGGATGCGCAAACGGGCGGGCCTGGCCCGGGCATTGGCCTTTGACCCGGCGCTGCTGTTCCTTGACGAACCCACGGCTGGCCTCGACCCGCTCGGCGCGGAAGCGTTCGACGAGCTGCTGCTCGGGTTGCGCGACACCCTCGGGCTGACGGTATGCATGGTCACCCATGACCTGGACTCGCTCCACGCGGTTTGCGACCGCATCGCCGTGTTGGCGGAAAAACATATTTACGCCACGGGGACCATCGCGGAACTGACGCGGAACCCCTATCCCTGGATTCAGGATTATTTCAACGGCCCCAGGGGCCGCGCGGTAACGCAAAAAGATTGCGGAACCGGAAAAGAAGACCGAAGGACGTTGTGAACTCTGGCCGCCGGAGCGGAACCAGGAGGGTGGATACATGGAAACAAAAGCCAGTTATGTCGTCGTCGGCGCGTTCGCGCTCCTGGTCGTTGCGGGAGCGTTGCTGTTCGTGTTGTGGGCGGCCAAGAATTCCAAGGGCGACATGCGCGAATACGAGGTCATTTTCCGCCAGAGCGTCGCGGGCTTGGCCGTGGGCAGCGGCGTACAGCTGGAAGGCGTCCGGGTCGGGCAGGTGTCGAGTATCAAGGTCAGCCCGAACGATCCGGGACAGGTCATCGTGCGGGTGCAGATAGCTTCGGACGCGCCGGTCCGCCAGAACTCCCAGGCGACGCTGGAGCCGCAGGGCGTTACCGGCATGAGCGTCGTTGCCGTTTCCGGCGGCACGGCGGACAGTCCCCTGCTGGCCGACGTGGAGGGCCAGGTCGAACGGATACCCACCAAGCCTTCGAAACTTCAGGAAATCATGAACAGCGTTCCCTCCATCCTGGCCTCCCTGGACGATATCGTGAAACGGACGGGGGCGTTGATTTCCCCGGAAAATACCGAGTCGTTCGGCAAACTGCTTACGTCCGTAACGGAGATTGCGGAAACGCTGGCCCGGAACAAGGAAAGCATCGCCAAGGGCATCGAGGGTTTCGGGGAGGCCGGGCAGAGTTTCGCGGATTCGGGCAAACGGCTGCAAAAACTCATGGCTAGTGCCCAGACATTGGTGGATAAAGATTTCCGGAGCGCGGCGCGGTCGGTGGACAGCGCTTCAGGCAAGATAGGGGACGTCGCGGCTGCGGCCGAGCCGGGCATACAGCGGTTTTCCCGTGACAGCCTGGAAGAGCTGCACCGTTTGCTGGTTGAGGCCAGAAGGCTGATGACGCATCTTTCCAGCCTTACGCAAAAACTGGAGAGCGATCCCCGCAGATTCCTGCTCGGCAACCCTGTACCGGAGTTTTCAGCACCATGAACCGCAAACTATGTATTGTGCTTGCCAGTCTTGTTTTCCTGCTTCCTGCGGGCTGCGCCCTGCTGGATCCCGGTCCCCCGATGGCCAACGTCATTTTGCCCCTGCAACTGCCCGCGGGGTCGCAGGCGGAACGGATGCCCGTGCAATTGCTGGTGGCCCGGCCGTCGGCCGACGGAGCGACCAATTCCGACCGTATCATGGCTCTTATGAACGGATATGAGATTCGCGCCCTGGATTCCGCAAAATGGGTGAGCCCGGTTCCCGCCATCGTGCAGCGCCAGCTGGTGGACGCCCTGGAAGCCTCCCGGCGGTTCGCGGCCGTGAACTGGGAAGAGAGCAATGTTGACGACAAATACCGCCTCTCCACGGATATCCGGCGGTTTTTCCTGCGGTACGACGTTTCGGGTTCCGCCCCGGTTGCGGATACCGCCATGGTGTTTTCCCTTGTCCGGTCGGATACGGGCAAGATCGTCGCGCGCCGGTTCGTGCGGGTGGAAGAGGCCTGCCAGGGCAATAGCCTGGATGCCTTTGTGGCCGCCTTCAGCCGGGCCATGACCAAAACCCTGGCCCAGACAACGGAATGGGTTGTCCAGACCCTGGAAGCGCAACCCCTTGCGGAGGGGGCGAAAAAGTAAGCGACGGTACGACGGGTTCGATACGCGCTTGTTTCGGACGGACCAACCCTGGCCGCACAGGGTCTGGTCCGTTTTTTAGCGCCCTTAGCGGCGGGAAAAACCAGTTCCGTTTTGCGGGCGGGGCCGCCCGCCAGGGTGTATGTGCCCCGGCTTGTCCCGTTCGGCGTGCCAGCCGGGTCTGGGCGGCGGCTTTTTCCCTGGTGACGGAACGGGCCTGTTCGGTCGCGAAGGCGGATGGCGCCCCGGCGGGGGCGGCTTGGGAGCCGAAACGTGCGGCACGGCCCGCGGGTGAAAATGGACCGGGGACGGTCCCCTGAAGGTATGGCGCGGGTAATGATGCCGTGGGTGATACCTTGCCGGCGCATAGCAGCCGGCCGCGCTGCAGGTAAAGAGTATGATGAAGAGGAGCAGCGGCAGCTTGGCCGCCTTTTTTGCCGTCATCCATTTCATGGTTCGCCTCACATGGTGCGGGTTTCGGGCGTCATGCCCCGAAAGTCTTCCATGTGACTCTTTTACGGCGCGGGTATGAACCGTTTGTGAACCGGATATGAAAAAAGATGAAACGGTCCGGTCCGGTCCCGGTGATGGATGGCGGAGCGGCGTTATCGATGTCCTGGGCGCGGAACGTCCGCTGCCGGAATCCGGAAAAACGTTGAATAAATATCCCCCGGCAAAGCCGGGGGTTTTTCATATGCGCCTGTAAGGCTCT
>JAJBSY010000090.1:0-3646 GCA_020861205.1 Deltaproteobacteria bacterium
GTATGGAACGGGGGGCCGTGGGCCACGCCTTTGGGCGACGTTCCCATCGATGCGGAAGCCGTGGACTGCCTGGTCGCGTCCGGCGCCGGATTCTGCCCGGATACGAAGGCGCACCTTCAGGAGCATTCCCTGGAAGTGCTTTTGCCCTTTCTCCAGGTGATGAACCCGAAGGTCCGCATAACCCCCGTCACCATTTCCGGACTTCCGTTTGCCGCCTTGCAAAAGGCCGGTGAAGCCCTGGCCGGCGTTGTCGGCGATGCCGCCGTTTGCGGAGAAAACATTCTCACTATCGTCAGTTCGGATATGTCCCACTACCTGCCGCATGAGGAGGCCGTGGAAAAGGATTCCCTGGCGCTGTCCGCCGCCGAAACGCTTGATCCGGAAAGGCTGTTCGGCGTGGTGCGGGAGAATGCCATCAGCATGTGCGGCATTTTCCCCATGACGATAGCCCTTTTCGCTTCGAACCGCCTGGGCGCGCGCGCAATGGACGTTGTGGCGCGCGCCACTTCCGGGCAGACGGGCCGCGCCTTCGGCGCGGGCATGGACAAGGTGGTCGGGTATGCCGGTGCGGTCATTACCCGGTAGGGACGGTTGCCGGGGCAGGGGAAGAAGGCATGATTTTAACCGCCCGTTTCCTTCCGCGGAAGTTTGCGGGCGAGAGAGGTTTCCTCAAAGGAAATCTTTTCCGGCTTGAACAGAGGATGTGCCCAACACGGGTTTTTGATCGCCAATGGCGGGCGGAGTCTGTATGCTCGGCAAAAATACGTTAGGGAGTCTCCCATGTGGAAGGTATACGCTCTTCTGTCCGCCGTGTTTGCCGCGCTGACCGCCATATTTTCCAAGATCGGCGTCAAGGATGTGGATTCCAACCTGGCCACGGCCATACGGGTGAGCTGCATTCTGGTCCTGACATGGGGCATTGCCCTGGCGGGCGGGTCGGTCAAGGGGATAAAGACCATTCCGGGGCACACCATGGTGTTCCTCGTCCTTTCGGCCCTCGCGACCGGACTCTCCTGGCTCTTTTACTTGAAGGCCCTCCAGATCGGCGAGGTCTCCAAGGTTCAGCCCATCGACAAGTTGAGCGTCGCCATAACCATAGTGCTGGCCATAGTCTTCCTGCACGAACCCGCCGACATGAGAACCATCGCCGGCGGCCTGCTTATTACCGCCGGGTCGCTGGTCCTGTTGCTGTAACGGTATCGGCCGCATCACGGTACGCCGATTCCTCGGCGTGTCTTTAGAAGAATACCATGACCGCCGAGACCAGGAGGGTGAAATAGACCTGCCTGACGGTATGCACGGAAACGACGGCCAATCGCTCCGTGCCGGAAAGTTCGATGTCCTGGGACATGGCGAGCATGTCCGAAGCGCGTCCCGGTGCGGCGGATAGCCAGCTGAGCCCCTGTGCCACAGGTAATGCCGGTGCAGAACCCGGGCCACGACGAGGCCCCCGACCAAGACATACAGGCAGGCCGCGAGGAGCGGGGCCAGCCGGTCCAGAATCAGCCCGCCCGTGTCCGGCGTGATGCGCGAGCCGAGAAGGATCCCGGCGAGACACTGAATGACAAAGGCGAACGGCCTGGGAAAAGGAACTTCTCCGGCACGCGCCCAGATGAGGCGGCTTGCGGCGACACAGCAGAACGTGCCGAGAAGCGCCCCCAGAATATGCCCGGTTGCGTTGCCGGCGATGCCGCCGATGACGCTCGGGACGAGGAGTATGGCGTAGGATGCCGCATTCGTCCGGCAAAAGCCGTGGCGAGGCGGAGTCTTTGCACCCGTCGCGGCCGTTTGTTCGGTCCCTTCTTTCCTGGTATACGTGGCGAGCAAAAACGGGGTAACGCCGATGATGGCGAACTGGCGGGCCAGCTGCATCAGCATGACCGTGACGGCGTCCGAATCGAGCGAGCCGGCCAGCACGATCATGTCCTGCATTCTGGCGGGCGTGGCGGCCAACGTCGCCGTCAGGGCGTCAAAGCCGAAGAGACGGATGAGGGCGACGGTGAACGGAACGGCAAGCAGGGTGTACAGGACGACAACCGCCAGGCAGGGGCGCCAGATTTGCAGGAAATCTTGCCAGAAGCGGCGGTTGATGCTTTGCCCAAGCATACAGCCGGTCAGGATCTGGAGAAGCAGGATCAGGGCCGGCGGGGGCATGTGGTTGAGGTTACAATAAAGCCCCGTTGCGGCCACCGCTATGGTGGCGCCGAGCAACGCGCCGCCGGGAACCTTTGATATCCTGCCCAGAATGCCCCCCGCGAGGGCTGTGGCAACGAACAAAACCATGTCGGCAAAAGGCATACGGGGTACCCGAAAACGGCGCATGGTCCGCCCGCCGTTCGCACTGCGGGGAGGGCGGCGGTTACAATTTGCTCAAGATTTGGGACATGACCGTTGTAAGCCGTTTCCCGGCGAGTCCCGCAACCTCGATAACTTCTTCCAAAGACGTCCCGGCCATGCAATCAGGCAGATTTTTGTTTGTCAGGCAGGAGAAACCCAGGATTTTTAACCCCATGTGTTTTGCCGCGATAACCTCGAGAACCGTGGACATGCCCACGGCGTCCGCGCCGAGAGCGCGCAGCATACGCGTTTCCGCGGGCGTTTCGAGCTGGGGGCCGGGAAGTCCGGCATACACGCCTTTTTCCAGCCGGATGCCGGTGCTCAGCGCGGCCTTTTCCGCCACGGCCATAAGGTCCGGGTCATAGACGGCGCTCATGTCCGGGAAACGGGGTCCGGCTTCGTCATGGTTGGGGCCGGTCAGGGGGCTTTGCCCCGTTAAATTGATATGGTCGGCAATAACCATGATGGATCCCGCGTCAAACCGGGGATTCAAAGCGCCGGCCGCATTGGTGACGATAAGGCCTTCCACGCCGAGGGCCCCCATGACGCGGGTACCCATGCAGACGTCCGCCGGGCTGTATCCTTCATAGATATGGCAGCGGCCCTGCTGGATGATGACGGGCACGCCGCGCGCTTCGCCGAGAACGAAGCGCCCCGCGTGGGAAGCCACCCCGGAGAGCGGGAAATCCGGCAGGTCGGCAAAGGGAACGAACAGAGGTTTTTCCACAAGCCCGGCAATGCCGCCGAGGCCCGTGCCGAGCACAATGCCGTACCGGGGCATTTTCACCTTGGTTTCGACCATGCCGCGCAAGGCCTTTGCACAGTTCTGGACTTTTATGAAATTTTGCATATGATTGCCCTCTTCATTTGCCGGGGAGGTAATGCGGTTGTTCGTATTACTCCGGCAATGTAACGCGCTTTTTGCCGGAAGCGCAAGACGGCGCAATACCGCTTTTGTTTTGGCCTGCTCCGCGGCGTATCCCGCGAAGATATACATGACCTTCCACGTGTTCTCCTGAGGACACGGCCGGTTTTCGAGGTTCTGGTGAGTACTTCCACGACGAAAAATTCCACACACAAGGTTCTGGTGGCGAACAGGGGCGAGATAGCGGTCCGCATTGTCCGGGCCTGCCGCAAACTCGGGCTCGGCTTCGTCTGCGTGTATACGGCGGAAGACGCCGCTTCCGGCCATGTGGCGCTGGCGAGGCAACTCGGCGGTCCCAAAAGCTTGTACCGGGTGGCGTCCTATCATGACGCCAACGAAATTCTGGCCGTCGCGGACGCGGCGGAAGCCACGGCAATTCATCCC
>JAJBSY010000090.1:3656-4641 GCA_020861205.1 Deltaproteobacteria bacterium
CCCGGCGACCGGTTTTTCGCCGAGGACTACCGTTTCGCCCGGCGTGTCACCCAGCGGGACCGGAAATTGATTTTTATCGGTCCTTCCTGGCGCGTCATCCGCGAGCTCGGCGACAAGATCAACACCAAGCGCCTGGCCCGCAGCCTCGATGTGCCGACCGTCCCCGGTTCCGCCCGTCCCATATACGACGAGATGGAAGCGGAAAGGATAGCGCGCAGCCTGTTCGAATTCCAGCTTGAGCACGGCATCGCGAACCCGCTTGTGCTGGTAAAGGCTTCAGCCGGCGGCGGCGGCATGGGCATCGAGGAAGTGCACGACCCGGACCTTTTCCGGTCCGTGTACAGGCGCGTCCGCAACTATGCCGCGCGCCAGTTCAAGGATGAGGGCGTGCTTATCGAGCAGCGCATCCGCGATTTCAACCACCTCGAAGTGCAGATAGTCGCCGAACGCGGCGGCAAGAATATCGTGCACTTCGGCACGCGCAACTGCTCCATTCAGAGCACGGGGCTGCAAAAACGCCTTGAAGTCGCGCCCGGTTTCGACCCGGAAAACATCGTGTACGATTTCGACGCCCGCAAGTTGCTGAGCGACATCACGCGCCATTCCCTGGCCCTGGCCGAACGCGTGAAATACGACAACGTCGGTACCTGGGAATGGATCGTCACGCGTGACGGCCGCCCGTACCTGATGGAAGTGAACACCCGGATCCAGGTTGAAAACGGCGTCTCCGCGGCTATCGCCAGGATCAAGGGGCAGAGGGGCGTTGACCTGATCGCCGAGCAGATCCGCCTGGGTCTTGGGGCCCCTCTCGGCTATACGCAGGACGACATAACCTTCGAGGGCACGGGTATCGAATATCGGATCATCGCCGAAGACCCGAAGAACGCTTTCGCTCCTTGGGTCGGAAGGATCGAGAACTTCTCGTGGAAGGAAGAAGACTGGCTTTCCATGTATACCCATGTGCCGACAGGGGAACCGTACGACA
>JAJBSY010000198.1:0-2626 GCA_020861205.1 Deltaproteobacteria bacterium
TCTTCATTCAAGGAAGCGAGAAAATCCTCCCCGGGAAGTTCGTCGCCGCTTTCCGTGACCATGACGGGCAAGGTCTTGCTGGTAAAATGATCGTAGTACCCTTGAAGAACGATCTTCCCCCCGTCTTCAAAGGAAAACTCGAGATCCTGGCCGTTTTTGGCGACGGCGTTGGGATCCGGCTCAAAGCCGAGGGCCATCCGCATGTTGTCCTGATTGACGGGAATAGAGACGGTTTGCCCGGCGGCGGGCTGGGCGAGGCGGATGACGTTGGACTGGGTCTGCTGTGACATATTCTTCCCCCTTGGGATGCAAGAGACGAGATGCGCGTACCACCGGCGGGAGAACGCCGCGCATCTCACAATAATATGGGATATCTGATATTGATTCCCCTGCTTTTCGCACTAAGCCGCTACCAATAAACGACTTTCCCCTAGCGCCAAAAAGCTCGCAATAATCAAAGTATGACTATTTTCTTTTTCGTATATAGCAGGCACAAATTTATAGCAAGAAAATAATTTTTTTATACAATGGTTTTCATTTTTACATAATCCTTCTCTCACAATATTTATATGACATCCTTCAGGCCACGGCGACAAAACGTGGACGAGAAACCCTTGGTATAAAGGGCTGATCGGCTGGCCGCCTCACTATAAAAAAAGTGGTATGGCTGATCGGGTATCCAAACATCAAAAATGCCTCTTCAGCCGACCGGTAATATTTCACCTGTACGGATACCCTCTCTTTTGCTATGAGGTCGCGATGAAAAGCGGACTGCGTTATTTTTTATGCGGGCTGGCCATGGGAGCGGCGGATGTCGTACCCGGCGTTTCCGGCGGAACCATCGCCTTTATCTCCGGGATTTACCCCCGCCTGCTGAGCGCCATCGAGGCGTTCAACCTGGATTTCTTCAAGCTGGTCCTGCGCTTTCGCCTGCGAGAGGCGATCGCCCTCATTCCCTGGGCGTTCCTTTTGCCGCTCCTGGCCGGGATTGCCACATCCATATTCAGCCTGGCCCGCGGCGTCACCTATGCCCTGGCCGTCTGGCCCGTCACGGTCTGGTCCTTCTTTTTCGGCCTGATCGTGGCGTCCATCCTGCACCTCGGCAAAGGGCTGAACCTGACCGGCGCCACGACATGGCTCGGCCTCGCGGCCGGCGCGGCCATCGGCTGGCTGATAGGCGGCGCCGGCGCCACGGATATCGGGCAGAGCCTGCCGGTCTATTTCATTTCCGCGTTCATCGCCATCTGCGCCATGATCCTCCCCGGCATATCCGGGGCCTTCGTCCTGGTGCTGTTCGGGCAATACGCCCACGTAATCCGCGCCGTGGCCACGCTGGACATCCCGGTGTTGCTGGTGTTCGCGCTCGGATGCGTTTGCGGGCTCATGACCTTCGCCAGGGTGCTGGGCCGCCTGCTGCGGCACTACCCCAACGCGGTCATGGCCGTGTTGACGGGGCTGATGCTCGGGTCCCTGCGCACCATCTGGCCCTGGAAAATCGGCAATTTTCCCGCGCTGCCGCCGGCCTTCGACGCGGACGTGGTTGTCGGCCTGGCCCTCTGCCTCGCGGGCATGGCCGTCCCCGCCGGGTTGGCAGCCGTGGCGCGGGACAGGCGCGGATGACCTCCTGACGGCTCCGGCGTTGCCCATCTCATGCGCCAGACGGCAAAAGCCCCCGATTCGCCGGGAATCGGGGGCTTTTTGCCGTCTTGGAAAAGGCAGCCGGTCGGAACGTCCCTCGTCTGGCGACGAGCGCCGGAAAATCCTCTCCGGCTTAGCGCCTCAGGCTTCCGGGAACATCCGCATCACATCCTCAACCGTCTCGCGGCGGCGGATGAGCTTGGCGTTTCCTTCCCTGGTTATCAGCACCTCGGCCGGGCGAAAGCGCTGGGTGTACGGGGAAGCCATGGCGAACCCGTACGCGCCCGCGTCCAGCATGGCGACGAGATCGCCGGTCCTGATGACCGGAAGAACGCGGTCCCTCGCCAGGATATCGCCGCTCTCGCAGATGTTCCCCACGATGGTCTGCTCCTGGCTGTCCGCTTCCGGTCCGGCGCCCTCGCGGTAAATCTCGACGTCGTGGAAGGAGTCGTACATCATGGGACGGGACAGGACGTTAAACCCTATGTCCGTGCCGACAAAATGGATGTCGCCGTTACGCTTGACAGCGTGCACCGTGCCGAGCACCAGGCTGCATTCGGCGGAAGCGTACCGGCCGGGCTCGATGACGAACTTGCCACCATACGCGTTCTTGGCGCTCCAGCTTTTGAGCAGGGCATCGAACTTTTTACCAAGATCCGCCATGTCGAGGCGCGGCTGCCCCTCATATTTATGGTAGGAGATGCCGAAACCGCCGCCGAAGTCGATGACCTCCAGACCGGGAAAAATCGTCGCGGTTTCCAGCAGCCACTCAACCGCTTCAAGGTACTTGTCCGCTTCCATGAACAGGGAGCCGATGTGCTGGTTGATGCCCGCGAGCGTGAGGCTGTGCTTTTCCAGCAAGGCGCGTAATTGATCGAACTCGTCACCGCGCACCCCGAACTTGGTCTTGGCTCCGGCGGTGATGACTTTCTGGTGGTGCCCCGCGCCGATACCGGGATTGAGGCGCACCATGATCTTGCGCCCGGGA
>JAJBSY010000198.1:2636-4637 GCA_020861205.1 Deltaproteobacteria bacterium
CCTGCCGAACACGTCAACCTGGTCCAGGGAGTCGAGGCTGACGAGCAAATCGTGCGCGACGGCGTTCCGCATTTCCTCCACGGAAACGTTGTTGCAGACGTAAACCATATCCTCGGGCCTGAACCCGGCCGCCAACTGCATGGCCAGCTCGCCCGGCGACATGGCGTCGGCGCACAGGCCCGTCTCCCGGATAATGCGCAACAGCGAGAGGTTCGCGTTCGCCTTGCCGGAATAGCAGACGCGAAATCCCGGATGCGAGGAGAGGGCCAAAAGTTCGCGGCATCGTTCGCGCAGAATGTTCTCGTTATAAACGTACAAGGGAGAGCCGAATTCGGCCGCCAGATCATAGGGGGTCCGCCCGCCGAAAAAATTGACCGAATCCGTGTACCGGGTCCGAATACTTTGGATCATGCTCGTCTCTGTTGGCTGTGGTTGGCGTTCCTTTTTCCCGGAACACAAGGGAAACGGCCCCGACTGTAGTTTCCCGCGCGCTTCTTGTCAACGCGCGGCGCGAAGCAGGCTCTCCCGAACGCGCCCGCCACCGAAAAGACTGCCAAGGGCGGATTACGGTAAAAAATGCTTGACATATAAAAACTAAAAAAATAGTTATTTAGTCATAACATAAAAAATAGCCATATAGGCAAGGAGCGCCTGATGAAACGCGAGTACATCGCCGACCTGCCCGACAGCATGAAACCCACGGCCGCCATATTCTCGGCGTTGGGCGACCCCGTGCGCCAGCGCATCCTCCTGCTGTTCGAGCCGGACGAGGCCCTTTCCATCAAGGAGATCGCGGATCTTTTCGCGTTAAGCCGCACGGCGGTCGTCCATCACCTGAACGTTTTGGAGCGCGCTGGCATCCTCGCGCAACGCCGGTCCGGCAAGGCGACGCTGTATTCCGTATGCCCCGAGGTCGTCATGGAGGCGGTTACCGCCCTGCGCGACTATATTCTGGAAGAATTCCCCGGAACCGCCTCGTATGAAAAATAACGGGGAACCGCGCGGCGCGGGTAACGCCCGCAACGAAGCGGACAACCCGCATGAACCATCCGGAGCCGTTATGTCCGACACCATGCAATCAACCGCCCCCAACGGGCAGGCCGGGACCGTTATCGGCCTGGGCAGCTGTTACGCCCTGGGAACCTTCACGGACAACTTCTACAAACAGGCCGCCATCCTCATGGCGGCCGCCGCCGGGGTTTCCGGCGGAACGGATATGGTCCGTATGCCGGGCTTCGACGTCTCGATGAGCGCCGTCCAGGGCATCGCGACCGTCTTGTTCTCCCTGCCCTTCATCCTTTTTTCCGCCTGGGGCGGCGCCGTTGCCGACAGGGTGGCGAAAAAGGACATCGCGGTCGCCGCCAAGACCGTTGAGTTCGTCGCCCTGTTCATGGGCGGCTACATGCTCGTTACCCAGAATTGGCTCGGCATTTTGGCGGTCATCTTCCTTATGGGCACCCAGTCCACCTTCTTCAGCCCGGCCATAAACGGTTCCATCCCGGAAAACTTCGCGCCGGACCGCGTTCCCCGCGCCAACTCCCTGATCAAGTTGGCTTCCACCGCCGCCATTCTCGCGGGCTTCGCCATGGCGGGATTCGTCCTGGATATCCCGGAGGGAACCTTCGGCAACCTGTTCGGGCTTTCAGGTGAGGCGTACGGACGGGGCGCAGCCGCCCTGTTCGTGGCGTTCGTCGCCCTGGTCGGGCTCTTGACCGCGTTGACCTTGCGACGCAAACCCGCCGCAAGCGGAAAGGCAGCCCCTTTCCCCTGGTCCGGCCCGATCCGGTCGATTTCCCATATGCGCGAGAGCGCCAGGGACAAGGCCCTCATGGTCGCCCTCCTGGCGGACGCCTGGTTTTACGGCATCGCGGCCATCGCGGTCATCAGCATAGCCAACCTTTCCGCCCGGCTCGGGTACACCAAAAGCCTTTCCGGGGTCATGATGGCCTTGTTGATGATCGGTGTGGCGGCGGGCGCGGTCGCCGGGGGCCGGTTCCGGGT
>JAJBSY010000432.1 GCA_020861205.1 Deltaproteobacteria bacterium
CCCGGCGCCCCGTCCGCCGCCGCCGCACTGACTGCTTCCTCCATAGGCGGGCCCGTGAAATCCGGGGGTGTCCTGCCCAAGGGAACGCTCCCCCCCCAACAGCTTTCCCAGCCGCTGGGCAGCGGCGCGACGGTGCTTGAAATTCCCGGGGTGTTCGACGACTGCATGAAAGTCGTCGAAAAGCTGGCGGACACCTACCGGGTCGCCCTGCTTAACTCCAAGAACAGCTGGCGCATTCTGGGCCAGGAATCATTTTCCTTCGAGGTCGCCCAATGGTACGGCTGGGACGTCGCCAGCCTGGCCGTGTTCGTGCCTATCGGCAACGCCGGGAACATCACGGCGGTCATGTCGGGCTTCCTCAAACTTTACGATCTCGGCATCATTGAAAAACTGCCGCGCCTTTTCGGTGTGCAATCCGAACACGCGGACCCGGTCTACCGCTATTACGCCGTCCCGGATCCTTCCAGGCGCCGCTACGAGCCGGTAAGCGTCACTCCAAGCGTGGCCCAGGCGGCCATGATCGGCAACCCCGTGTCCTTCCCCCGCGTGAAGCACCTGGCGGAAAGATACACCGCCATCGGCGGGGAAGACGCCTTCCAGGTCATGCACGTGACGGAGCAGGCCATCATGGACTCCATGATCCAGGCCAACCGGCATGGGCATATCGCCTGCACCCAGGGCGGGGAGACGCTCGCCGGGCTGAAGGCCGCGCTCCATCACGGCCTCATGCGCGAAGGGGAAACCGCCGTTCTCGATTCAACGGCCCATGCCTTGAAATTCATGGATTTCCAAACCATGTATTTCAGCAACGCTTTCCCGGCGGATTACGAAGTCAAACCCGACCCGGCGCTTGCCAACGCCCCCCGCCTGGTCATCGGCGAGGACAAAAAAACCGCCCTGCCGGAAACGGAATTCGTCCAGGCCGCGGCCGACGCGGTGGCCGACGCGCTCGGGCTCGCGAAACGGTAGCCCCGGACGTTTCCCGCTAAAAAGTCCACGCCGCTTGGGCAAGCGGCGTGGACTTTTTTGTTGAGGAGCGCCCTTTCCCAATAGCCGACGCGATGCGGAATTTCGCTTTCCGTCGGCGCGGCTGCAATGGCGGCGGGAACGGTATTCCATACGGGGAATGCCCGGGCGCCAAAGAACGGAAATGGCAGTTATCGATAAGTGTAGTCTATGTTGTCTTTAAAATACCATTCTCAATGCTCCGGCCTTGTGAAAAACGCGCGACAAGGCCGTGAGAGTGACGCGGGCGGGCTTTGCCCGCGTAAAGCGGCAAGCTCACAGCGAAGCGGCTCTAGAACGACGGGCGCGAGGGGCGCGCTTTCGGTCCGTCTTCCTGTTCGAAGCGGGGACCGTCCACTGTTTTGGCCCATCGGGCCAGGATGTCCCCCATGTCTTCCGCCATGACCCTGGTCAACGCATACATGGGGTCAGACGGCGAACGCGTCTCGGTGGCGAAGACGATATAGTCGTTGACCGTCCGCGCTGGCATCAGCGCGGACTGCCCCAGCGACCAGATAAGCTGGCCGGAAGCCGTATCGTACACTTCCACCTGCAGCGCCACCTGGCTGTCCGCCTCGGACCCGCCCGCGTAATAATAGGTTACGAAGCCGCCGATAACGACGTCCGCCCCCTTCTCACGGGCGAGCGCTATGGCGCGGTCGCGCCGGAACGGTCCGTGGTTCGCGTCAAATTCCATGATTGAAAACAACCGTTTGTTGAGCCAGGTCTGCCAGACAACGCGCGCCTCGCTGTACCCGATCAGCTCCGGGTCGGAAATGGGCTGCGTTACCCGGAACGGGACAAACAGCGCCGTGAGTTCGGAATCCGCCGCTTCCGCTGGCTGCACGTGGACAACGGGCGGTTGGCGCCGCGCCCATTGGTCCCGGTAGACCACGGGCTGGCTCGCCAGGTCGAAACTGACCCGGTCGTCCACGATGGCGCAGCCCCCCGCCAAGGCGGGAAAGACCAGGGCGAGTATGAGGACGAGTTTGGGGAACAAACGGCGCGTTCTCGAAACACACTCGGAAACGTACGGCATGGGAAACCTCACTGGATAATGTGCGGGCGATACCCGCGCGACCCCGGCACAATTTTGACGTCGCATGTGTCGCATTCCAGAACAAGCAAAAATGATGCCGATCATGGCCGAAAGGTCGGAAGGTCCCGCAACCGCTTTCTTTTATTTATGATCGATGCTATACGGAAAAGACTTACGCTATGGTGGCATAACGTTGTACTTCCTTAGGGACAGTATGCAAACCGGGCGCAAACACCGTATGAGCCAAAAGACGTACCGCATTGGCGAAGCCGCGGCCAAGCTGAACCTGAAAAGCTACGTGCTGCGTTTCTGGGAAACGGAGTTCCCCCAGATCGCGCCGATACGCACGGAAAAAGGCCAACGGCTGTATACGGAATCCCACCTCGCCCTGCTCGGCCGCATCCGCTACCTGCTGCATGAACGGGGGCTTACCATCGACGGGGCCCGCCGCCTCCTGCGCGAGGAAGCCTCCAGGGGCGCTCCGTACACGGAAACCGACATGCCCCCGGATTTCGCGGATTTCACGGACGGCGTCGGCGAAGACATCCCCGGCGTTGAACCGGACGGCCTCGGTCCTGCCGGAACGAATCCGGAAATCAGGTGCGGGGCCGAGGCGGAAACGGAAGGCGCGTACGTCCAGGGCAGTCTTTTCCCGGCGGCGGCGGACGGCGCCTCGCGCGCCGTCACCGAAAAAGAGCTTATTGCCGTCATCGCCGAACTTGCGGCCATCCACCGTCTGCTCACGGGCGATACTCCGGAGACAAGCCATGATACTTAGCCCTTCCATGCTCTCGTCCGATTTCTCACGCATGGGCGACGAACTTGCCGCCTTGAAGGAAGCCGGGATTTCCTGGGTCCATTGGGACGTCATGGACGGCTCCTTTGTGCCGAACATCACCTTCGGCCCGCCGGTCATCAAGAACCTGCGCAAACGGAGCGACCTGTTCTTCGACGTGCATTTGATGATCCGTGAACCGGAAAGGCATCTGGAAGCCTTTGCGGACGCGGGCGCGGACATGCTGGTCGTCCACGCGGAAGCCTGCCTTCATCTGCACCGCACCCTCGGGGCCATCAGAGAGCTCGGAATGCGGGCCGGGTTGGCGCTCAACCCCGCCACCCCGGTAACCGTACTCGAACACGTCATGGACCTCACCGACATGGTGCTTATCATGACGGTCAACCCGGGCTTCGGCGGACAAAAATTCATCGCGTCGGGCCTGGCGAAAATCCGGGCGGCCCGGACCATGCTCAACAGGCAGGAACGCGAAACCCTCCTCCAGGCGGACGGGGGCATAAGCCCGGAAAACGCCGGGGAAATCGTGATGGCGGGGGCTTCCGTGCTGGTGGCCGGTTCCGCCTTCTTCAACGGGGCCCCCTACCGGGAACGGCGCGAAGCGTTTGAAAAAGCCCTGGCCTAGGACGACAGGGTCGACATTATGGACCGCCGCTGGCTAAGGCAAAATCACCCTCAGGAGAAACGCAATGACTCTTGACCCGGACCTTCTGCAAATTCTGGCTTGTCCCGTCTGCCGGAACAGCCTTGACCTCATGGGCGACGCCGAGGGCCTCGCCTGTCCGCGCTGCGCCGTGGTCTATCCCATCCGGGACGAGATCCCCGTCATGCTGGCCGAAGAGTCCGTTCCGGCCCGCGAATGGGCGGCGGGAAAACGCCAAGCCCTTCCCGCGTCTTCCCGGCCGTCCTGAGGTACCGCGTATGGCTGCGAATTTTTCCCTGGTTTACGGCTTACCCTGCCTGCTCGACCGGCTTATGGACCGGATGGACTTTTTGCCCATCCCCGCTCCCCATGAAATAGGCGCGCGGCACTTTCCGCCGCTCCAGATCATCGAGGACGAGGATGCCCTGTACGTGCGCGCCATTGTTCCGGGCATTGCCCTGGAGGACATCCACCTGACGCTTGAAGGCAAGACCCTTACCGTAAGCGGAATCATCCCCTTTTTGCCGGGCTGCCACCTCCGGCGCGACAGGCCCATCGGACCGTTCAAGCGCGAGATTAACCTCCCCTTCCCGGTCGAGGCGGACGGTATTTCCGCCGTCATCAGCAACGGCCTCCTGACCGTCACGTTGCCCAAGACTGGAAGCGGGGCCAAGCGCTCGATCCCCGTGGAATACTCCGGAAAGGAGCCGTTATGAACGGGGGCGGACGGTGGGCGGAAAACGACAAGCCCCTGCTGACGGTATCGCCGCTTATCGATTTGGTGGAGTTGCCCGAAGGCATCTGCCTGTATTGCAACCTTCCGGGCGTTCTGCCCGAAAACACCGACGTAACGGTTGAAGGAAATTTTCTCTACATCCGCGCGGCGTCGCGTCTGGAACCTATCCGGGGAAAAGTGCACGCGCTGGAGTTCAGCGATATTTTTTACGAGGGAAAAGTTTTGCTCCCGGCCGTGGACACCACCCGGGTGGAGGCCACGCTTTCAAACGGGCTTTTGCGCATCATGATGCCCTTCGCCCGGGAAACGCGGCCGGTACGCATCCCGGTCGTAACCGAATAAACCGTCCCAACCGAACCAACCATCCCTGTCGCGGAGGATCCCATGACCACTGCGTATACCCCCATGC
>JAJBSY010000246.1 GCA_020861205.1 Deltaproteobacteria bacterium
ATAAGGGCCTGGTAACTGTCACAGCCAGCCAGGCCGCGGCTTTCAACCGGGAGGGCCGTTGCCGTCAGGCCCGCCCGGTAGCCGTTGCCGCGTAATTCTTCGTGATGCTGGGATGCCCATCTCGCGATATCCTCCAGCCCCTCGACCGGGGCGAGGAGTTCCTGGGTCACGGCCACGTGGTCGCGCATGACGCCGAATTCATCCTCGGATAACGGGCCGGGCTTTTCCAGGATGGAGAGCGGGGTTGCAAGTTTGCCCAGGTCATGGAGGTACCCCGCGATCATAAGCCTTTCCTTGCGCTTTTCATCCATCCCGAAAATTTCCGCCAATTTTGTGATATTCCTGACAACGCCGGTGGAGTGGTTTCGGGTGAACGGCGATTTGGCGTCGATTATCATGGCGAAGATGTTGCAGACCATGAGCATCTGCGCGTTGCTCATCCGGGTCTGGACAGGGGGGACGATCCTGTTGAGGGCGGCGTCGATGGAATCGTCCGCCATGTCCCGCAGGAAATCGGGTGTCAGGATGTCGTTGAGCGCCTCAACGATGCGGGGCGCGTATACCGTGCCGCGAAGGTCCCCCGCGTGGCGGCGTATTTCCAGAGCGAGTCCGGCCCTGCCGTCTCCCATCTTCAGGTGCAGGTCCATGTTGTCGGCAAGCCGCAACGCGAGAGCCCGCAACGGGATGTCCGATCCGGCAAGCTTGTGGAAGCCCGAACCGTCCCAGTTCTCATGATGATGGAGGATTATCCCGTCGGTGTCCCCGGCAAAGGGAAAGTCCCGGACATTCTCCTCACCCCGGGCGCAGTGGCTTTCAAAACGCTCAAAACCGCCGATGCCGTCGGGACCGGCTTCGAGCATGTAGGAGGTCAGGGCGTTGTCATGCAGGATGGCGCAACAGGCCATATCGCAGACTTGCGCGTCGTCGAGCCCCATGGCCTTGCAAATCCTGGCGGAAACGTAAGCCGCCCGTTTGCCGTGGTTGGTCATCACGCCGAGCAGTTCCTGCTCGACAAAATCAAGCGCGCGGGAAAGCGGGTACAAAAGTTCGTTCAACGGGACCAGCAAATGTAACCTCCACAGCGGCGCACCGGCCGGAAAAACGTTACAGGGGCGGTATGGGTTCCGCCGGTTCGGGGACGGCCGTCGCGCGATGGACACGGCAAAATACAGAGGTAGCAATTCCCCTGAATCCGCACCACTATAAATGAGCGGGTACCGGCAAACGGCAAGGCATACCGCGCGGGCCGGGATGTCGGGAACGTGTTGGGGATGAAACGGCTGGTATCGACGTAAACGCTCCGGACAAACGCGCGGCGCTCCCGGCCGGGAAAACGCCGCGCGGGTATGCCGGGTTATTTTTCGCCCATCAGAACCTGATCAAGCGTCAGCTTGGGAACGTGGTGCACCTGTTGCCCGTCGCGCCAGTACTGGAGCTTGTCGCCGACCTTGGCGTCCACGATACGCCGAACTTCCCTGGGCGCGCCGAAGGCGAGGAGCAGCGCGACCTCAAGTTGGTCAGGGATTTCCAGGATTTCCCGGATGTCGTTGCGGGAGAAATTGTTGATCATGCAGCAGCCCAGGCCCAGTTCGGCGGCATACACTGCATACTCTGCGCGGCGATGCCGGTATCGTAGTGGACGAACAAACCGTCGGGCTGCGCGCTGCAAATGACGATATAGCCCGTGGGCCGTTCTCCCTCCGCCGGTCCCGGCCACTCCGGCAGGGCGCCGGCCCACTTGATATGGGGGAACACCCGCGCGCGGACGTCCGGGGATGTCACGGTGTAGTAGCGCAAGGGTTGCCGGTTGGCGCAGCTGCTTGTGATGCGCACGGCGTCAACGATCTTCCGCAACGTGGCCGAAGCAACGGGTTTGTCTTCCTCGAACCGCCGGCAGGTACGTGCCGTGGTGAGGAGGGTCGCGAAATCGCTCATGGTTGTCTCCTTGTTGCCTCGGTTGGCACGGAAGGACCGACTGGCGTAACGGGGATCCTTGTAAGGGGTTGCAAGTCGGTATACAGTGAACGTATCCGGCTTTGAAAGCCGCCGGGATGCTTTCCGATGGCGTGTTCATACTGTGAAGCTTCTGCCGGGGGAAGCGTTTTTCCGCAACCGGAGGAGGAGAGCAATCAAGCCGATCATCGTTGATCCTGATTGCCCTTGTTTGGTGTCTGACGTTATGGCCGGTGCGGGCGATGGCCGGGGAAGTCACAATTGAAGAGTATACCGCCCGCGAGTTGTGGCGGGTTTTTTCAGATTCTCCGGAAAAGGCGCTCGCCTGGTACGCGGGCAAACGGATATTGGTCACAGGCGTCGTGACGGAGAGCGGCCCGAGCGTTTACGCGACCCCCAAGGTCGAGCTTTCCGATCACGAGGAAGGGAGGCCGTACGCCGCCTGCATCCTGCCAAGGAGCGATTTTCCCATGTTGCGCAAGTTCCGCAAGGGAATGCGCGTGACCTTCGGGGGGACGTGCCGGGGCCTCACCTTTGACAGGGAAATGGTCCTGCTCAAGGAATGCATGGTCATTGAGTGAGGCATGGCGGTTAGAGCCTGTTTCACTATGGCCCTTTCGCCCTCTGCCTGCGTCAGCCCCCTTTTTTATTCCGGTCGAATACCGTACGAGTATACTCCCTGCATAAAAAAAAGCTTTCTTCCTTGGCAGAGAACGAAATAGCTAATCGTGTGAACAGGCTCTAGAGGCCCCTGGCGATGCAGACCTCGGCCATGAGCTCGTAAGTCAGCCGCGCGGCGGTGAACGTCGGTGCCGTAAATCCTTCTATGGGCGCCGTTTCATTCACGTCCAGCCCGATACATTCCCTGCCCGACAGGCAGCGGCGGACCAGGGCCAGGCTTTCCCACCAGGAAAGCCCTCCGGGTTCCGGGGTTCCCGTCGCGGGCATGACGGAGGCGTCAAGGGCGTCAACGTCAAAGGTCAGATACACCCGGTGCGGAAAATCCCTCGGCAAAAGCGGCCCGGCCTGATTCCGGAGCCATTCAGCGCCGCCCAGCCGCGCGAATTCCCGCGCGTCCAGATGCGGGATGCCCTTCTCTTTCCTGTACGCGACTTCTTCGGGCGAAAGGCTGCGCACGCCGAGCTGGTACAGGGGCAGGCTCAAGTCGTCCGCTGCCCGCCGCATGACGCAGGCGTGGCTGTACTTGCTGCCGCCGTATGTGTCCCGCAGGTCGGCATGGGCGTCGAACTGGATAACGCCGATCGCGCCATAGTGATCCCGCAACGCGCGCAAGGCGCCGAAGGTTATGGAATGCTCGCCGCCCAGCAGAACGGGAACGGCGTCCGCGCGCGAAGCCAAGGCGTTGCCCGTGGCGTCCGCGATGGTATCCAGCGCGGCTGGGGCTTCACCCGGACAGTTGACGGCGGGCCAGGTATATATACCGTGTTCGCCGGGATTTTTCTCCCCGGTCCAGACTTCAAGCTGATTGGATGCCTCGATGATGGCGGCCGGTCCGCGCCGGGTGCCTCCGCCATAGGAGACCGTGGCCTCGTAAGGGACCGGTATGACATGGAAGAGGCATTCTTCCGGAGGGAGGGCCGGAAGTTCGGAAGCGAGAAAGCGGGTCATTGTTTTTCCTTGAAAGAGCGGGCTTTCCTCCGTTCCTATAGGAAAACGCTGGCCTTCGTAAAGCATTTTCCCCATAATACCTCCCGTAACGTCAGGTACGCGAGGGAACACCATGCATGTGACAGAAATACGAACCGTTGCTTGTCTGGGAACGGGAACCATGGGACACGGGGTCGCCTTTCTCGCGGCCAAGGCGGGGTATTCGGTCCGGTTGTTCGGCCGCTCCGAGGCGAGCGTCGCGCGGGGGCTGGCCGGGGTGGACCGCGCCATCGCGCTTTACGAGGAGAACGGCCTGATGCCCGAAGGAAGCGGGGCCGACCTCAAGGCCAGGATCACGGGCGTAACGACCCTGGAAGACGCCGCCCGGGGCGCGGATCTTGTCATGGAGTCCGTGGCCGAGGATATGGCGGTCAAGCATGAGGTGTTCGCGGCCATGGAGCGGCACGTGCGGCCGGGCGTCATCCTGGCGACCGATACCTCCGGCCTGAGCCCGTCGGGGATATGTTCCGTTCTGGAACGGCCGGAGCATTTCGCGGTCATCCACTTTTTTTCGCCGCCGTATCTCATGCCCACGGTCGAGGTCTGCCCCGGTCCGGCGACCCTGCCGTCCGTCCGGACCGTCTGTGCCGGATGGGTGGAATCCCTCGGCGGCATTCCCGTTGAAATGGAGAAAGAGGTGCAGGGCTTCCTCATCAACCGCATCCAGTACGCGTGCCTGCGCGAAGCCTGCTACATCGTGGAACGGGGCTGGGCGACGGCGGAAATGGTGGATAAGGCCATTGTCAACTCCCTCGGCCGCCGGTACGCGGAAACAGGTCCCTTCGAGAGCGCGGACTTGGGAGGGCTGGAGATTTTCGCCAATACGGCGGCGGAACTCGGCGCGTCCTTGAGCCGTGATACCGAGGCCAGTTCCTTGCTGCTCGATCCGGTGGCGCGGGGCGATTACGGCGCGAAGAACGGCAAAGGCATCTATGACTGGCCCGCCGATAAGGCGGCCGCCCGGCGGAAAGCCCGCGAAGCCATGC
>JAJBSY010000114.1 GCA_020861205.1 Deltaproteobacteria bacterium
CCGCCAAGATGGTCAGACGATTTTTCGTATCCTGCGTTGTGTCTTCAAAAATGACACGTCGCATCTCCTGGGTGTCCGGGTCAACCTGCCGGGCGAACAAGGTCAGCCCGAAAATATCCTGGTTGAAGACTCCCGGCTGCACGACGATGCGCGCACGGTTGTTGGCGATATCGACAATGGTGGTCCGGAAGTTGTCCATGCCCCATGAAATGCCGAAAAGAGAAACGAAAAGCGTCATTACGCCGCAAAGCGTACAAAAGATAAGCGGCGCCGGAAGGAGCTGGTAAAGACTCACCCCGCCGGCCCGGAGGGCCACAAGCTCGCGATCCGTGCTCATCCGCAGAAACGTGAGAAAAACGGTGAGCATACAGGAAAACGGCACCACGATGAGCATGAACATGGGAATCATGTAGAAAAAAAGCAGGGCCGCATCCAGCGCGGTAAGGTCCAGCCCGAGGGACAAATTGCGCATCTGCAGGCCGCGCCCCATGAGGATAAGGGTCAGCAACGAGACAAAGCACAGGACAAAACCCTGAGCCAGCTCTTTGATAATGTATCGCTGAACCAATGTGGTGCGTAGAATATTCAGCCCGGCCTCCCGGCGGCGTCTTCACCGCCCGGTGACGTGTTGTTTCCGGCAAAAAGACCGGCCAGCTTGAGCCGATCCACGGGACTCAAATTATACCGCATCCCCGCTTCGTCAAGGCAAGAGGCAAGAGGCCTTTGGGGATGACGCTCCCTTTCCTCGGAAATCCACGCTGCGGCGCGGCGCAGAAGTTCTCCTTCCGGCATGATGACGGGCATGGCTTCTCCCCTGTTGGGGATTGGGTTTTACACCAAGGCCGTGCGCCTTGCAAGAAAGATGGAAAAAAACCTTGCCAAGACCCCAAGTCTTGGGTAAATACCCCTACTGCGGCCGTGAAAGCGGCCCGCCCGTGGCAAGGTAGCTCAGATGGTTAGAGCGCTCGGTTCATACCCGAGTTGTCGGGGGTTCAATTCCCTCCCTTGCTACCAGAATGTTGTCAAAGGCGTTCGGTGTTTGCAAAACACCGAACGCCTTTTTTTGTTTTTGGGCCTGTGCCTTCCGTCAACATAAAAGATAGATTATCCGGCTGTGCTGGTCGCGCTGCTTTTCCAGCAGGTTTTTCTGCCATTGCGCCAGACACCCATTTTTTCTATGGAAACCTGGCAAATTCCCAACATCCCGAAAAAACCGTGCCAATGACAGGGCGACGGAAGGGATAAGTTATAGGTACGGATAAAAAATCTGGCACCAAACTTGCTTTGTCTCCGGTACGGGAGAGGCGGAGGCAAAATCTGCCACCAAAGGAGAAGTCCGTGACGTTATCCTCCATATATGCGAACCAGCCTGGAACCGTCAGTACGCCGGGTGGACTCCATACGCCGGACTCCAGGCAGGATGGCCTCGCGAAAACCGCGGCATCCGAGACTCTGCAAGAGGTGACGGACCAGGCGAAACTGTCGGAACTCGCCCCGCGCATCAGGGCGGTTCTGGACGAGATTGCCGGAACGGAAAACAATGTCCTGGATACCTTGTCCGGTAACATTGAAAAACTGCAGGACGGGTTTATAGACACGCTTTACACGACGCTGGCACAAGAAAATATTGATTTGTCGCAAAAAATGACCCTTCGTCTGGATGGGAACAGTGTATTGACCGTTGCGGGCCAGCATCCGGAAAAAGAACGCGTTGACTCCATACTGGCCGAAAATCCCACACTGTCGACGGCCTTCAGCGAAATCGCCTCACAGTCGGAAGTCTTGCGCGACATTGCGAATATCAACAAGGTCGTCACCCGGCATAGCGGAATGGAGGCCTATGCGGCCACCGGAAATGACAAGACGGCATCCCCCGTGTACCAAATGAGTCTGAAAGGCGAGATGAGCCATTTCTACTTTTCCCGGCCCTGAGAACTATTCCGCGAATCCTTAAAGCAGTGCGGCAACGTAAGCCGGCTTTTTTCCCGCCATTCGCTGTAGTGCCTCAATTTGCCTGATACTTCCTCAGCTCGTCCCGCGCGAAGCTCTTGTATGTCTTGGTACACTTCACTCCGCGCGGAACTCGCCTTCTTTCTCCGAAGCCACATTGAGGCACTACCTCATCCTCATATGGCTTGCTTTTTGTTTGAAATGCCTTATGTAGTTGGTGTCCCGTTGCATGGGGGCGCACTGGTTTCGACGGGGACGTGGAAGCCGGAATTGCAGGTCGAGGCGCCGCTGGCCTCGTAAAAAGCGGCACAAAAGTAATTGGCAACGATTACGATTACGCTTACGCAGCTTAATTGACTGCGCCGTGAAGGACCGGTCTTCGCCTGTTGGACCGCCGGATCGGCTAAAATTAAACAGGCTGGCGCTTGATGATGTTCATCGCTGAGAGCGTGAGAAATTAAGATGGACTGCCCGGAAGATGCCTGGTCGGGGGCGACCCTTTCGGAAAGACGCATACTCGGCATAAGCCTGTAGACATTCCGCGTGGAATCTTCTCGGACGGGGGTTCGATTCCCCCCGCCTCCACCATCAGCCTATCCGGACAAGTCCGGTAGAATCCCGAAAGCCAAGCTATTAGCGGCTTTCGGGATTTCTTTTTGTCCATCACATCCAGCGTTGGACAGGGAAAACCGCGAGATTTTGGTACCATTTTCCCGAAGATGGTGCCATAAAGAAGAAGATGGTACCAAGTTGGTACCATCTTGCGGGAGAACCAAAAATGGCAACGAAATCACAATCTCTTGAGCTTACCATTCGGAACGCCAAAGGCGTAAAAGGCGAAACCAACGTCATCAGTTGCGGGGCTGGCCTCGAACTTTGGGTTACCATCAATCAGTCCGGGCAGACGGCAAAAAGATGGAACCTCCGCTATACTGATGCAAACGGCAAACGCCAAAAAGCCCGTATTGGTTCTTATCCTGAATTGAGTTTGGCAAAGGCCCGCGCCGAGGCGGAAGACTTAAAGGCAAGCGCCAAATCCGGCGTAAATGTCGCCAAGGCCAAGGCCAAGGAGAAGCGCCCGCAGATTCAGAACACCCGCACCTTTGAGAGTGTTGCCACCGCGTGGCTCAACAAAAAAACACCGGAATGGGATGATGCCCACGCCAAACGCCAGAAAGAACGGCTTGTAGGCAACATCTTCCCCGCTTTTGGTGACGTGGACATAAATGCGGTCAGCATGGAGCACATCGACAACGCCCTGGCCGTAGTCATTGAGCGCGGTGCACGGGAAACGGCGCAACGCATCTGCTCTATCCTCATTAACGTCTTTGAATATGCCGACCTCATGGGCTTTATGGAAAACCCTGTCATAATCAACAGATTGACGAGGTATCGCAAGGAAATGCCCAAGCCGACCACGAAGCGGCATCTATACAAAGAAATGTCTGAAGGTGAGATCGGCGTTTTGCTGAAATCTCTGGAAGAGTTCAAGGGAAGATGGACGCTGCAAACGGGCGTGGCTTTGCGTTTGGCTCCGTATGTTATGCTGCGGCCCCTTGAGATATGCGAGGCGGAATGGGAAGAAATTGACCTGAACGCCGCTGAATGGTGCATCCCCGCAGCCAGAATGAAAATGTCCCGTGACCATATTGTGCCGCTCCCCCGGCAAGCCGTGGAACTGTTCTTGGAAATCCGGCCTTTCTCCGGCGCTAATAAATATGTCTTCCCTTCCCCGCGCAAACATAACGCGCCCATTTCCACGGCTTCCCTACTCCAAGCCATCCGGCGCATCGGCTACGCTTCCACCAAGGAAGAAGGCAACAGCTTTTGCACTCACGGCTTCCGAGGCATGGCCTCGACCACTCTCAACCAGCACCCGCGCTTTCAGCATTTGAAAGAAGATTGGATTGAGTTTCAACTTGCCCACGCTCAAAAAGACAGAATTCGGGCGGCCTACAATATCCTTACTCCCCGCTCTTACCTCGATGAACGGCGGGCAATGGTGCAGAGCTATGCAGATTTTTTGGATGAACTAAAAACGAAAAGCTAAAAGCCTCCTAACCAACCAGGGCGGCACGGCTTTATGCAGCGCGACACTTCCCCGTGGGGTGTCCCTCGCATAAACCGCGCCGCCCTTGGCTTTTACTGTTCATTGAAGTATCATTTTATCCATGCTGAACCCAAAACTGATAACCATAGGAAAACTCAAGATTGCTTATAAGTTAAGCCAGATAGACGTTGACGGCCTTTATGAAGAACTCTTGCCCGAAAATGTTTTTCCTCTCGTCTTATGGGAAACAGCATACAATGAGCATTGGCTATGGTCTTTGAAAAGTAATGCTCAATGTTATGGCATTGATATTCCCCAATTTCCTGATACAAGCCCGTTACCCGAAAAGTATTTTACTTATTCCATACATTCACATCACATAAACAATCTTTTTGACGAACTAATCAAAAAAACCAAAATCGATGCACTTGAAAGGGGAATCGATTATATAATTGAATGCACTTATGGAGATGATTGCTTTCCATTTGAACACGAGAAGAAAGCTTTATTTGCCTCATTGCATGAAGAAGAGAGATTGATAGAAAACTGGCAAAGGACATCTGGCCCTCTTGTTATCCACTTCATGGAATCTACC
>JAJBSY010000016.1 GCA_020861205.1 Deltaproteobacteria bacterium
TTTTTCGTCTCAAAACAACCGTAAAGGGCTGCCGCGAGACAAAAAACAAGAAAAATTACCGGTAAGCGACTCATTCGGAAGTCCCTGGCCAAAGGCGCCGGTATGCCGGCGCCCTTCGACCTGTCTTAATTTTGATGGCAATCCTGCACGCTTTCGCCGTTGTCGTCGATGCGGTCAAAACCGACCACAAAGGCGTCGTCATCAAGGGCCACCAAACGCACGCCCTGCGTCGCGCGGCCCACGGAACGGACGTCGTCCACCGCGATCCTGATGATCTTGTTGGTGGAGGTGAGCAGAATGAGCGCGTCGATCCCCGCGACGGTCATGGCGCCGATTACCTCGCCGGTCTTGGGCGTCACCTTGAAGTTGATGATGCCCTTGCCTCCGCGCGACTGCACGCGGTACAGTTCCAGCTTGGTCCGCTTGCCGTAGCCCTTCCTGGACACGGTCATGATTTCCGGGTCGAGCCCTTCCATGACCACGACGCAGGCGACAACGGCGTCGTCGCCGCGCAGGGCTATGCCCTTGACGCCGGAAGCGCCGCGCCCCATGGGCCTGGCCTCGTTACCCTGGAACCGGATGGCCAGGCCGTATTTCGTGGTCAGGACGATGTTGCAGGTCTCGTTCACCTCGCGGACCGCGATAAGTTCGTCATCGTCGCGCAGGCCCACGGCGATCATGCCGGTTTTGCGGCACCTGGCGTACAGGGAGGCGGAGGAACGCTTGATCATGCCTTTGCGCGTGACGAACAGGAAGTACCGGTCATCCGTAAACTCCCTGACGGTCAGGATCGTGGTCACCCATTCCTCGCTTTCCAGCGACAAAAGGTTCGCCACGTGCGCGCCCTTTGCCGTGCGGCTGCCTTCGGGAACCTGGTGCACCTTGAGCTGGTGCATCCGGCCCTTGTTGGTGAACAGCAGCAGGAACTGGTGGTTGGTCGTGGTCAGGAAATCCTGCACGAAGTCGTCTTCGCCGGTATGCACGCCCGCGACGCCTTTGCCCCCGCGTTTCTGCTGGTGGTAGTTGTCGAGCGTGGTGCGCTTGATATACCCGCGCCGGGAGAGGGTGATCACCACGTCTTCGTCGGGAATGAGGTCTTCGATATCGATGCCCTCGAGGTCGTCCGCCACTATTTCCGTCCGGCGCGGCGTGGCGTAGGTTTTCTTGAGTTCCTCGGTCTCTTCCCGGATGACGTTCTTGAGCACTTCCTCGTTTTCCAGGATGGACTTGAGGTATTCGATGAGCGTGAGGAGCTCGCGGTATTCCTCCAGCAGTTTTTCATGTTCCAGGTTGGTCAGGCGCTGGAGGCGCATGTCCAGGATGGCCTGGGACTGGATCTCCGAAAGCTCGAAAGCGCCCATGAGCCGTTCCTTGGCTTCCTGGGGCGTCCCGGACTCGCGGATGAGACGGACGACCTCGTCGATATTGTCGAGAGCGATGCGCAACCCTTCCAGGATATGGGCCCGGGCTTCGGATTTTTTCAAATCGTAGCGCGTGCGGCGGATAACCACTTCGCGCCGGTGTTCTATGAATGCCGCCAACGCCGTTTTGAGCGTCATCAGCTGGGGTCTGCCGCCGGCCACGGCCAGCATGTTGAACCCGAAGGACGTTTCCAGCGGCGTGTACTTGTAAAGGCTGTTGATGACGATATCCGGGATGGTGCCGCGCTTGAGGTCCAGCACGATGCGGATACCCTTGCGGTCGGACTCATCGCGCAGGTCGGAGACCCCGTCGATACGCTTCTCGTTGATCAGGTCGGCAATTTTTTTGACGAGGGTGGATTTGTTCAGGGCAAAGGGAATTTCCTTGATGACGATTGCCTCGCCGCCCTTTTTGCGGGTTTCCACCTCGAGTTTGCCCCGGATTTTGACGGATCCGCGCCCGGTCTTGTACGCGTCCAACAGCCCTTGCCCGGTATAGACGAAACCGCCGGTCGGAAAATCCGGCCCCTTGATGCAGCTCATCAGGTCCGTGACGGTGCAGCCAGGGTCCTCGAGAATCATCAGGAGACCGTCGCACAGCTCGCCGAGGTTGTGGGGCGGGATGTTGGTGGCCATGCCGACCGCGATGCCGGACGTACCATTGAGAAGCAGGTTCGGCACCTTGGTGGGCAGCACTTCCGGTTCCAGAAGCGTGTTGTCGTAGTTCGGCCGGAAATCGACGGTTTCTTTGTCGAGATCGTTCAGGAATTCCGACGCCAGGCGCGACATGCGCACTTCCGTGTACCGCATGGCGGCGGCGGAATCGCCGTCGATGGAGCCGAAGTTCCCCTGGCCTTCCACCAGCACGTCGCGCATGGAAAATTCCTGCGCCAGGCGGACCAGGGCGTCATACACCGCCGAGTCGCCGTGCGGGTGGTACTTACCGATTACGTCCCCGACCACGCGCGCCGATTTCTTGGGCGGCCTGGTGTAGCTGTTCCCCAACTCATATTGGGCGAACATGATGCGCCGGTGCACGGGCTTCAGGCCGTCGCGGACATCCGGAATGGCCCGGCCGATAATGACGGAAAGGGAATACTCCAGGTACGATTTCCGCAATTCCTTTTCGATACTGACCAGTTCTTGCTGCTTTACTTCAGACACGTGCTATCCTTGATGGTATGCCTCCGGCGGATGGGGAACCTCCCCAACCATCCCGCCGGGGGGATGATCTTCCCGGCACCGCGACGGGTACGGAGAATGAAGTGGAACGGGCGGAAGCCGCGCGACGCGCTCCCCCTGCCTTCCCGCGCGGGGAATACCCGCGTCCCGGAAGGCATATTGACGCTAAATATCCAACTCCGCGACGCTCAATGCGTTCCGCTCGATAAACTCGCGGCGCGGCTCCACGCGGTCGCCCATGAGTTGCTCGAACGCTTCGTTGGCTTCCTCGGCATCGTCAACGGTCACCTGGAGGAACACGCGGTTGTCCGGGTTCATGGTGGTTTCCCAGAGCTGTTCGGGGTTCATTTCACCCAGGCCTTTGTACCGTTGGATATTGATGCCCTTGCGGGCTTCCTCCATCAACCTGGCCGTCAGGTTGAAAATGCCGGTCACGGTGCTCTTGTCCTCTTTCCTGGCAATCGTAAAGGTAAACTCGCCGCAGACTTCCTGCAGTTCGTGCAGCGTTTTGAAGGCCTGGTTGTACATCCGGGAATTGAACAGGTCCGGGGCGATGCGCGTCTTGTGCCCGTTGGCGTCCTCAAAATGAACCCAGGTCCGTTGCTCGAGATCGGTTTCCTCGTGGCTGATGGAGAAGGCGAACCCTCTGCCCTCCATCCATTCGCGGAATTTCACCAGTTCCCCGTTGCCGTTTTCCGTAAACCACGCTGGCATGACCTTGCCCGAATGCTCAAGGAAGGAGAGAAAAAGATTTTCGTGGATACCCGCGTTTTCCGCGTCCCTGATGCGCGCGGATATGGAATCGATGCTCTCGAACAATCCGATTATGGCCTGCCCCGCGAATTCCTTGCCGCTGGAAGCGGTGACCGTCACATCCCTGCTGACCCTCTGGAGCAGGAACTCTTTCAGTTCCGGATCGTCCTTGATGAACCGCTCGAACTTGGCGGAATGCGCCCGGTAGAGCGGCGGTTGGGCGATATATAAATGTCCGTTATCGATAAGTTCACGGTATTGACGGTAAAAGAAGGTCAGGAGCAGCGTGCGGATATGGGCGCCGTCCACGTCGGCGTCGGTCATGATGACGATGGTGTGGTAGCGGAGCTTGGAAAGATCGACATCCGCCTCGCCCCCGACCAGGCCGACCCCGGCGCCCATGGCGGTGATGAGGTTCTTGATTTCCTGGTTGGCCAGCATCTTGTCGAACCGGGTCCGTTCCACGTTCAGGATCTTGCCGCGCAAGGGCAGAATGGCCTGGGTACGCGGATTGCGGCCCTGCTTCGCGGAACCGCCGGCGGAATCGCCTTCCACGATGTAGAGTTCCGAATCCTGCGGATCCTTGCTCTGGCAGTCCGCAAGCTTGCCGGGGAGGGAATTGTCGGAAAGCGCCCCCTTGCGGCGGACGAGATCCTTGGCCTTGCGGGCGGCTTCCCTGGCCCTGGCGGCATCCACTGCCTTGTCGATGATGAGTTTGATGTCCTTGGGATTTTCCTCAAAGAACGTGTTCAGCTTTTCATAGACTATCCCGGCGACCAGACCCGCGACCTCGCTGTTGCCGAGCTTGGTCTTGGTCTGGCCTTCGAACTGCGGGTTCGGCAGCTTGACGGAGACGACCGCCGTCAAACCTTCGCGCACGTCATCACCGGAAAGGGTCATCTTGTACTTTTTGGCCTGCTCGGATGTTTTCATGTACCCGTTGATGGCGCGGGTGAGGGCGGTTTTAAACCCGGCCAGGTGGGTGCCGCCTTCCTTGGTCCGGATATTGTTGGCGAACGTCAGGACGTTTTCCTTGTACCCGGCGTTATACTGGATGGCGAATTCCACGGTAATGCCCTGGTTTTCCCCTTCTCCGGAAACGATGCCGTGAATTCCCGCTTCGCCGGAATTGAGATCCTTGACGAACTGGTAGATGCCGCCGTCGAACCGGAAGGAGTCTTTCTGATCCGTCCGCTCGTCGATGAATTCTATTTCCAGGCCA
>JAJBSY010000018.1 GCA_020861205.1 Deltaproteobacteria bacterium
GTCCAACAACCTGGTGGGGGGGGGCTTCCTCTACACCAACAAGGAAAGCGTTTCCGTCGGCATGGTCATGACCGTGACGGGCATGTGCAAGTCCGACAAGCGGCTGCCCGACATGATGGAAGATTTCCGCAACAGCAATCCCGTGCGGCCGTTCCTGGAAGGCGGCAAGCTCATCGAGTATTCCGCCCACCTCGTGCCCGAGGGCGGCATCAACATGATCCCCACCCTGTACGCCGACAACGTGCTCGTTCTCGGCGACACAGCCGGGTTCTGTCTCAACATGGGCTATACCGTGCGCGGCATGGACTACGCCATAGGCTCCGCCGAATGCGCCGCCCAGACCGTTATCGAGGCCAAGGAACGCGGCGACTATTCCTCGGCCACGCTTTCCGGCTACAAGACCCGCCTGGAAAACAGCTTCGTGATGCAGGACATGATCACGCACAAGCACGCGCCGCACTTCGTGGAACACACGCCGAACCTGTTCAACAAGTATCCTGAACTCATCCAGAACGTCATGCTGGAAATGTTCACGGTTAACGGGCCTTCCCGGCTTATGGCCAAAAAGGCCCTGCCGCATGTTATGAAAGCGGGCCTCTTCAGCCTGGCCAAAGACGGCCTGAAAGGAGCGAGGGCAATCTGATGAACGTTGAACAAAAACTTTCCATCGACAAGTTCAATGTGGATGAAGGGCATCCGCATATCATCATGCACCCCGAGAACATGGACCCGGAAACCGAACGGATCCTGACCGTGGTCTGCCCGGCCGGCCTCTACACGCTGGATGAAAAAGGCCGCATGGCGTTTGAGGTCGCGGGCTGTCTGGAATGCGGCACCTGTCGCGTGGCGGTCGCCTCCAAGCCGGGCGCCCTGGAATGGAACCATCCGCGTCCCTCTTTCGGCGTGCAATACCGCTGCGGCTGAGAGACCCAACCCGCGCGCGCTCCGGCAAGTAGACCCCTCGTCCCGGCCCCGCACGCGCGCCGCAAAAAAACCCGCTGGTTACAGCGGGTTTTTTTGTATCGTCCGTCCGAAAAGGACATGCTGCGGATACTAGATTTTTGTTAGAAAAGGTCTAATTCCCCGTGAACGGTTCGGGTTTCCGTTTCTCCACGAACGCGGTCATGGCCATTTTCTGGTCATTGGTCTTGAAGCAGCCGCCGAAGGCTTCCAGTTCCAGCCGGTAACTTTCCTCCAGGGTCATGCCGATGCTGGCGTTGGCTATCCGCTTGGTCGCGGCGACGCCCACCGGCGCGTTGGCCGCGATCTTTTCCGCCATGGCGACGGCCGCGGGCATCAGCTCTTCCCTCGGGTATACCGCGTTCACCAGCCCGATTGCCAGAGCCTCCTCCGCTTTCAAGCGTCTCGTCGTGTACAGCAGTTCCTTGGCCTTGCCGGGACCCACGGCGCGCATCAGGCGCTGGATGCCGCCGGATCCGGGCATGATGCCGAGGCTAACTTCCGGCTGCGCGAAAACGGCGTTTTCCGAGGCCAGGCGGATATCGCAGCTCAGGGCGAGCTCGTTCCCGCCGCCAAGGGCATACCCGTTGACCGCCGCGATAACCGGGGCGGGAAACTGTTCCACCGCTTCCATGGCCGCGTTGCTGGCGTCGCAATAATAGTGCACGGCCTTTTCGTAGGGTAGCGCGTTCATTTCGGCTATGTCCGCCCCGGCCATGAAGGCTTTCTCGCCCGATCCGGTGATGATGAGACAGCGCAACTTCTCCTTCGCCAAGTCGGGAAACAAGGCAAGCAGTTCGTCCACCATCTCGCTGTTGAAGGCGTTGAGCGCCTGCGGCCGGTTCAACGTCAGGACGCCAATGAAATCGTGTGATTCATACAAAAGAGTGTTCATTCTCCGCCTCGGGTTTCATCTGTTTTGGGCGCCGCACGAGCACGGCCAGGAGTCGCGGCAAAATAATAGCAACCTCCGTGCCATCCCGCAACAAGCGATACGTGTAGGTAGTGCCTCAATTTGCTTGATACTTCGTCAGGCGCGTCCCGCGCGAAGCTCATGTATGTTTAGATACACTTCGCTCCGCGCGGAATTCGCCTTCCTTGTCTGAAGTCAAATTGAGGCACTACCTACGTGTTCGCGCGCGCCCTGCGGCCCGGTTCGCCGGGCGCGCGGGTATGCACCAAGGCCGATCTGTCCCAATTACGGGTTGGCGCGAAGCTGTTTTTTGGTTTTAGGCGGGAAATTATTGTGATAGACATTGACCTAGGAATGGAACATGTCCCGATTTTAGGACAGCCGATCGTATAATTCCGGCGGAGTGCGCAGATGGATATGCGGGACCTTCTGAATCTTTTCAACCTGGGGGAATACGACCCTACGCAATTGTCCGGCGCTTCCGCGTCCGAAATGGCCGCGGAGATTGAAAGGCTGTACCGGATGTGCAGCAACCTTGAAACGATTATCGAGAACTCCAAGGATAGTATCTTCGTCACCGACGGCGCGGGTACGATAGTAAAAATAAACAAGGCATACGAGGAGTTGAGCGGCCAGACGCGTGAAAAACTTCTGGGTACAAACATACGCGACATGGAAGGAACGATAATTTCCGAGGCGGGCACAACGCGGGTTTTGAAAACGAAGCAACGCGTCACCATTGAACAGAAAATTTTCACGACGAACCGGGTCACGCACGTGACGACGACACCCATCCTTGACAGCAACGGCGACATAGTGATGGCCATAACCAACAACCGCGACCTGATGGAAATAGACGCCCTCAAGGATCGCCTCGCGAACGTGGAAAGCCTCGCCAGCAAGTATAAACAGCAGATTGAAACGCTCCGGGAGCAGAACGAATATCGCGATCTCGTGGCCCAGGACAAAAAAATGCTGGACGTGCTCTACAGGGCGGACAAAATCGCCAAGGTGGACGCGCCGGTACTGCTCATGGGCGAAACGGGAACCCGCAAGGAACGGCTTGTCCACTATATCCATGAATCAAGCAACCGGCGCGGCAACAAACTCATTAAAATAAATTGCGGCGCGCTCTCGGCCAGCCTGATCGAAAGTGAGCTTTTCGGGTACGAAAAAGGGTCATTCACCGGCGCGAACGCAAAGGGAAAAATCGGATTTTTTGAAGCGGCGGACGGCGGGACTCTGTTTCTGGACGAAATCGGGGAATTGCCTCACGAATTACAGGTAAAACTTCTGCGTGTCCTGCAGGAGGGCGAATTTTTCCGTATTGGCGGCACGAAACCGACCAAGACAAATGTACGGCTTATTTCGGCTACGAACCGCGATCTGCAGGCGATGGTGCAGACCGGGCTTTTCCGTTCGGACCTGTATTACCGGCTGAATGTCACATCCATAACCATTCCGCCGCTTCGGGAAAGAATTTACGACATCGTGCCGCTGGCGACAAAATTTCTCAACGAATGCAACGCAAAGTACGGTATGGACAAATCCCTGTCCGTCTCCGCCTACCAGACCCTCCGGTGTTATGATTGGCCCGGCAATGTGCGGGAACTCAAAAACGTCATCGAACAGGCCCTGATCATATGCGAAGGAGATACCATTCAGGGAAGCGAACTGCCAATCGCGGGGGGAGAAAGTCCCGAAATTTCCTTTTTGGACAGCAACCTACCCCTTGATACGATTCTCGCGCGCGTGGAGGCCCACTATATAGCCAAGGCGTATGAATCCCACGGCACAATCCGTTCCGCTGCAAAGGCGCTGGGCATGAAACCCTCCAAATTTCAGCGCAAGAAAAAGCGGGCGGAAGAATTGAAAAGCTCTTCCAGTTGGTGAGGACGACAAAAAACGAATCAGGCGTGCGAAGATCATGATCGTTATTGCCTGATCCGGATGCACAGCCGCCCGGCGCGGCCTCCGCGAAGGTTACCCGACGCCAAGCAACTTGAGTTTGAGATCTTCGTCCGCCTGCAACACGGAGGGGCAATCGTCGAAGATGCATTCGCCCATTTCCATGACGCAGCAGCGGTCCAGGTACTTAAGCAGGTGCTCGGAGAACTGCTCGACCACGACGGTCGTCACGTTGAAATCCTTGCGGATCTCAAGGATCATTTTGAGCACGTCATGGGCGATATTCGGCGCAAGCCCTTCTGTCGGTTCATCCAACAGGAGAAGGGAGGGATTCCCCATCATGGTCCGCGCGATGGTGAGCATCTGTTGCTCGCCGCCGCTCATCTGGCTGCCCAGCTTGTTACGCATGTCGTACAGTTTCGGAAAGAACCGGTAGGCGTCTTCAAGCCCGAACAGTCTCACTCCCTTGGGCGTATATTTGGGCGCCTTCACCCCAAGCTGAAGGTTGCGCTTGATGGTCAGGTTGGGGAATATCTTGCGGTCTTCGGGAACCCACCCGATGCCGAGGTTGGCGATGGCGTGCGGCGGCAGGCCCGTGATATCCTGGCCCTTGAACACTATCCGGCCCTCTACGCGCGGCGGATTCAGGCCCATGATCGCCCGGAAGGTGCTTGATTTGCCCGAGCCGTTTCTGCCGAAAAGACCTATGAATTCGCCTTCCTTGACCTCCATATTGAGCTTGAAGACGACATGGGCCTGACCATAGA
>JAJBSY010000275.1 GCA_020861205.1 Deltaproteobacteria bacterium
CCCGCTTCCGGGACGGTAGCGGAAGAACCGGCGGTGCCGGTGGCCGAAGCCGCGCCCGAGCAGCCGGACCTGCCGGATATCCCGGATATGGCGCCGCCGCCCATTACCCAGGGCAAACGGCTGGCAGCCTCCAACCTGTACCGCAAGTTCGCTTCTTAGGCTCCGCGCATCGCCGCCGGATGTTGATTCACCGAAAAGAAGCCCGCCATAACGGCGGGCCTTTCTTTTTTAACGTTGGCGCGGGAAGCGTTATTGCGTAAACGGCAGGTGGGCCTTCTTCGGCAACAGGATAAACGTATACACGAGCCCCACGATGATGTAGCCGAAGAAAAGCAGAAAGCCGAAAAGCCTGGGATCCGCCATGATCATGGAGAACAGCAGTATCGCCGTGACCATGGACCTGTAACGGTGCGTGCGCAAAAACCCGTATTCCTTGAAGGAATAGTACCGGACCCGGCTGACCATCAAAACACCCAGCAAACCCGTGAGAAACAGGCAGAACACCGGCACCACGCCCCCCATAAACTCGGGAAGATACGACACGAAGAAAACCAGCGCCGCCAGGGTGCAACCGGCCGCCGGTATGGGGAGGCCGATAAAGAATTTCTTGGAAGCGCCGCCGGCTGCCGCCACGTTGAACCGGGCAAGGCGCAGCGCGCCGCAGGTGGCGAACAAAAAGGCCATGGCCGCGCCCGTCCTGCCGTAAACGTTGAGCATCCAGGCATAGACCATGAACCCCGGCGCGATGCCGAAGGCCGCGAGATCCGCCAGGGAATCGTACTGCACGCCGAACTCGCTGGAGGTTCCGGTCAGCCGGGCGACCTTGCCGTCGAGTCCGTCCATCAGGGCGCTGAACAGAATGCCCATGGCGCTCCATTCAAACCTGCCGTCGGCGGCCCAGATGATGGCCATGAACCCCGTGAACAGACTGGCCGTGGTGAACAGGTTCGGCAGAATGTAAATGCCCCTGCGGACCAAGTATTTGTTTTCCTGCATGAATGCCTCCCGGCGGGATGAAGATTCGCCCCATGGCCGGTCACGCGCCTGGTCTTCCGGGACCGTCTTGGGGCCCGCAAGCGCGTTCGCCGGGATACGGGCTTACTTTTCCCGCGCGTTCCGTTCGGCCAGCACGGTCTGCCCCGCAAAAACGGTCCGGCCGATGCCGACCGTGGGAACATAGTCATCCGGCAGATAGAGGTCAACCCGGGAGCCGAACCGTATCATGCCGCACCGCTCGCCCCTGTCGAGTTTTTCCCCTTCCCCGACCCGGCAGACTATACGCCGCGCGACGAGACCCGCCACCTGCACCATGGTGAACGAACCGTCCTTGCCCTCGACGGCATAGGCGCACCGCTCGTTGTCCCGTGAAGCCTTGTCCCAGGAGGCGTTGAAAAATTTACCCGGATGGTAGGCGATGGCCGCTATCTTGCCCGTGACGGGCATCCTGTTGACATGCACGTTGCATACGTTCATGAAAATGCTGACGCAGGTGCGCGGTTTACCGGTGAAGGGATCCGGCTCGGGCTGGATTTTAATGACCTTGCCGTCCGCCGGGCTGACCGCGAGGCCGGGCCCCGACGGCACGACCCGTTCCGGGTCGCGGAAAAAATGCCCGGCGAACCAGGTGCCCGCCAGCAGGACGACCGCAACTGGCCAGCAGCCGATGACGGCGAAAATCAAGGTTGAAAAAGCGCACAGAATAATGAAGGGGTAGCCTTCCGGGGCGATGCCGATTCTGCCTTGACGCATGAAAACTCCTTCGCAAAGACGGTTGAAGGGCGCAGTATACCGTGATTCCCCCGCACCGCAAAGCCCAAAAAACAGCCGGCAGCGCCCCGATTGCCCGCTGCTTCGTCGGACTCCTGCCTCGAAGCTCAGTATGCCTTGATACCTTCGCCCCGCGCTGAGCTTCCCTTCCTTGTCCGAAGGCATATTGCGGCACGACAAACAGCGGGGGAGCACGGAGGCGGTTCCGGCGGCCGGGTCCGCCACGGACGATTCCCGGAGCATGTGGCATAAAGTTGCCCGCAGCCACTGGTCACATCCGAAAAAAGGATTATAGTTCTGTGCATGGACAGCCTGACCCACCTCGTGGCCGGGGCCCTGACGCCCATGGCCTTCAAGAACGCCCCCAAAACCCGCATGATGATCCTGTTCGGAATTATTTGCGGGGAGTTTCCGGATATCGACGTTATCGCGGGTAAAACCCCGGAGGCCATTCTCGCCTTTCATCGGGGAGCGACCCATGCGCTAGCGGCCCAACCCCTGTTCGCGCTGCTGCTCGCGCTTGTCTTTCACCGGCTTATAAAAAAGGGGGACGCGGCCGGGACCTGGACGTTCGCCAAAACCTGGTCCGTGGCCCTTGCCGCCCTGCTTATCCACCTGTTCCTGGACAGTATGACCACCTTCGGCACGCAGATTTTCCTCCCGTTTTCCGATCTGCGCGTGGCTTTGCCCGCCATGTACATTATCGACCTCGCCATGACCCTCCCGCTGCTCGCCGTCCTGGGGATCATCCTGGCAAAGGGCGGCCTTTCGCCCGCCAACCCCGCACCGGAAAAGGCGCGGACGCGTCTCGCGCGCGGCGGGCTCGTCTGGCTCGTCGCGTATCCCTTGCTGGCCCTCGGCCTGAATTACGGGCTCGCCTCCCATCTCACCAGGGAATATGCCGGGCGGGGTAACAAGGAAGGCATCACCCGGGTCGAACTTTCGCCGGAACCTTTCGCCCCGCTGAACTGGAAGTTCATCGGCATCGCGCCGGACGCCTACTACATGGGACGGTATTTCCTGCTTTCCCCCGGCCGGGACATCCCGCTGACAGCCTACGCGCGCCCCGACGGCCTGTTCGAGAAGGCGCGGGAAGCCATTCCCCTGTTCCGCCTCTTCGACAAGTTCGCGACCTACGCCTTCGAGACCGTGGGCAAGGACGGAAGCGACACCGTCCATACCTTCGCGGACGTCCGGTACGAGGCGACCTTGCCCGCGCTGATGAACGCACTGGGGAGGGGTGACGGTATCTTCCTGATGCAGATCAAAACGCGGGACGGCGATCTTGCGGCGTACCGCTTCCTGTACCGGGGCCGCGACGCGGCCACCACGCAATGGGAACCCGTTCCAAAGGCCATGGCCGATGCCCGAAAGCCACTCCCGTAAGAAAAGACGAAACCGTAAAGGGCGTCATCCGGCGCCGCTCCCCGCGCCGCGGTTCTCCTCCTGCCTGTACGTGCGCCTCGCCCCGCGCGACGTGGCCATGTTCCGCTTCCTGCTCGAAGCGGAGGACAACCTCGCCTTCATGACGACGGTGGACCGCTGGGCCTGCGTCGTGTGCGTCGTTTTTTCACCGCACCATGCGGCGGCTGTGCGCCGGTATCTTGAAACGATGCGCGAGGCGATCCCGTTCGACGTGATCCTGGCGAGCCGGGATCCGGACACCGGAGCCTTGCCCGGCGGCGCAACCGACTCCCGGTCGTGACGCCGCGCCCTTTCGGCCGTCCTGTCGGAATGATTAATTATCATCACCACAAACCTCCGCCATGCGCGTAGCATGGCTCTCGGCCTGCCTTGCGAGCGCCATGCGGCAACAATCGGAGGAACCGTGAAAATCGCCATTATCGGGGCAAGTGGAAAATCCGGCAAACACCTGACCGCCGAGGCCCTGTGGAAAGGGCATCTTGTCACCGCCATCGTGCGGGACAAAAACCGGATTTTTGAATCCAGGGTTTCGGTCCTTGAACGGGACATCTTCGCCGTCACCCCGGCGGACGTGGTCGGATTCGACGCCGTCATCGACGCGTTCAAGCCGCCCGAGGGACAGGAAGAACAGCACGTCGCCTCCATGGAACACCTGATCCGCGTGTTCGAGCGCCAGCCCGCCGTGCGGTTGATGGTCGTGGGCGGCGCCGGCAGCCTGTACACGACCCCCGAACGGACGGAGCGCCTCATGGACGGCGAAGACTTCCCGGCCGCCTTTCTGCCGACGGCCGCGAGCATGGCCGAAGCCTTCGAAAAACTCCGGGCCAGCAAAACGAAATGGACCTATCTCAGCCCGGCGGCGGTATACGACCCCGACGGGCCGCGCACCGGAAAATATACGTTGGGGGACGACGTTCTCCTCCGCAACAAGGCCGGGGAGAGCTACGTCAGTTATGCCGACTACGCGGTTGCCATGATCGACGAGGCGGTGAACCGAAATTATGTGGGCAGGCGGTTCACCGTCGTTTCCGAGCAGGAATGACGCGCTCCGTTAGCCTGGGAAAAGCCGTCCCGGCGGACACGTCCGATAGCGAGCCTCGCGATTCGCTGCCTTCGCGTCAGTGGAAATACACGTCGAAGGCGGTAAAGAGCTTGGTCATGGACTCCAGCCGCCGGGTCACGGTCCCGGAAAACTTGGGCGTCAATGCCGCGAGCAGGGCTTCCAGAGCCGCGACGCCCGCGCAACGGCTTTTGAACATGCCGGGGCCTTCGGCTTCCACGAAAATCGGCACCGTGGTATGCCGCAGCAACGGGCTCGAGCGGCGTTCGGTTATCAGCACGGTCTCGCAG
>JAJBSY010000132.1 GCA_020861205.1 Deltaproteobacteria bacterium
CTTGTCCTTCTTTCACTGGCCGCCCCCCTCTATATCTGGTTCGACTACATGGGCGTCGTGGAAAGGGCGGGTATGCCGGATTCCATGGACATGGTCATGGCGACGCTTCTGGTCGTCCTGGTTCTGGAAGCATCCCGCCGGGTTTCCGGCTGGGCGCTGGTCATCCTCAGCCTCGTGTTCATCGCGTACGGACTTTTCGGCCGCGACATGCCGGGCATCTTCGGGCATAGAGGCTATACCTGGGTGCAACTTTCCAACCATTTCTTCGCGAACACCGAAGGTATCTACGGTACCTCGGTCAGCGTCGCCGCGAGCTATATTTTCCTGTTCATCCTGTTCGGCACGGTTATGGGCAAATCCGGCATGGGCGCGTTCTTCAACGATCTCGCCATGGCGCTTGCCGGGCATACCAAGGGCGGCCCGGCCAAGGTCGCGGTCATATCCTCCGGCCTCCTCGGCTCGATCAACGGCTCGGCCGTGGCCAACGTGGTGACCACAGGAGCCTTCACCATCCCGCTGATGAAAAAAACCGGCTATTCCAGTGAATTTGCCGGCGCGGTGGAGGCTTCCGCCTCCGTGGGCGGGCAATTGCTGCCGCCCGTCATGGGCGCAGCCGCCTTCATCATGGCGGAAATTTTAAGCGTGCCCTATTCCGTAATCATCATCCACGCGGCCATTCCGGCCCTTCTCTACTACCTGGGCATCATCATCCAGGTGCAGCTGCGCGCCGGAAAGACCGGCCTGCACGGCCTGCCGAAAGACAGGCTGCCGAAGGTTAAGGCGGTCATGAAAGACAAGGGCCACCTGCTTATCCCCATTTTCCTGCTTTTGTACCTGCTGCTTTTCTCCGGCACCACGGTCGTCTTCTCCGCCGTGATCACCATCGTGGCGACGATAGTCGTCTCCATGTTCAAGCAATCAACCAGAATGAGCTTCAAGGACGTCTGCGACGCCTTTGCGGACGGCGCAAAGCAGACCGTTCCCGTGGCTATCGCCTGCGCCTGCGTGGGCATCATCATCGGCGTCACTTCCAAGACCGGTTTCGGCCTCACCATGGCCAACGCCATCATCACCCTGGGCAGCCAAACCCTGATATTCACGCTGGTGTTCACCATGATCACCTGTATGATCCTGGGCATGGGCGTCCCCTCCATCCCGGCCTACATCATCACCGCGACTATCGCGGCTCCCGCGTTGTTCAAGCTCGGCATCCCCGCGATCGCGGCGCATTTGTTCTCTTTTTACTACGCCATGTTCGCAAACCTGACGCCACCTGTTGCGCTCGCGGCTTTCGCAGCCGCCGGCATCTCGGGCGGGGACCCGATGAAGACGGGCTTCGCGGCCGTCAAGCTGGCCATCGCCGGGTTTATCGTTCCCTTCATGTTCGTCTATTCCCCGCAGCTTCTGCTGATAGACACCACCCTGATCGAAGGGGTGCGCGTCACCGTCGGCGCCTGTATCGGCGTGTTCATGATCGGGGTTGCCATCGAGGGGTACCTGTTCACCACGGTCCACCCGCTCATCCGCATTATCGCGTTCGGATGCGCCATGTGCCTGATCGACGGCGGGCTGATTACCGACGCCATCGGTCTCGCCGGCCTTATTCTCCTGCTAGCCGTGCAATGGGCGCTCGCCAAAAAGGCGCGGCAGTTTCCCCCCGCCCTGACGGCGGCCGACCTGTGATACGAAACGGCCCCCTGCCTCGCGGCAGGGGGCCGTTCTCCATCCGGCATCCCCCGGCTATTCCGTCTCCTGTAGTACCGAAGCCCTGGAAATACCCAGTTTGGCCATTTTTTCATTCAGCGTCCGTCGCGGCAAGCCAAGTTCTTCCATGACGGCGCGCATATCGCCCTTGTGCCGCCGGACGGCGTCACTGATGAGCCGCCGCTCGTACCGGTTCACGGAATCCGTGAGCGAAGCGGCTTTTCCCGTTTCCTCCCGCGCCGGAGGCTGGCCGGAGCGGGAAAGAACGTCTAAGGCCGCCGTGCCTGAAAGAAGGTAACGGTCCGCCATGTTGCGCAGTTCCCGCACGTTGCCCGGCCATGCGTGCGCCATGAGGCGCGCCATGTCCGCGCTGCCCGGCCGGGGAACGTCACGGCCGTAAGTGGCCGCCGCATGTTCCAGGAACAGGCCGAAAAGCAGGGGAATATCCTCCTTGTGGCTCCTGAGCGGCGGCAGGGTAAGCTCGATGGTGGCCAGCCGGTAATACAAATCCTCCCGGAAACGCTTCTCCTGGATGCCGCTGCGCAAATCCTCGTTGGTCGAGGAAATGACGCGAAAGTCAACGGGCTTGGGGATATGCGACCCGACAGGCGTGACAGCTTTCTCCTGCAAGGCGCGCAGGAGCTTTCCCTGCACCTCCAGGGGAAGGCTGTTTATCTCGTCGAGAAACAACGTGCCGCCGTCCGCGGCCTCCAGTTTGCCCATGTGGTCCCTGTCCGCGCCGGTAAACGCCCCTTTCACGTAGCCGAACAGCTCGCTTTCCGCGATGGACAGGGGGATGGAGGCGCAATCCACCACCACGAACGGTTTTTCCCGCCGGGGGCTGCAATCGTGCAGGCACCGCGCCACGACTTCCTTGCCGGTGCCGGTTTCCCCGCACAGCAGCACGGCGGCGGCCGTCGGCGCAACGTCCATGATCCGGCGTTTGATCTCCCGCATACTCGGGTGCGCGCCCACAAAGCGCGAATCCAGCCCCTGGGCCGCCGCCAGGTCGGATTTTACCCGGCGCAGGTCTCTGACCAGACGCCGCTTTTCCAGCGCCCGGCGCAAAACGTCAACCAGGGTATTCTCGTCGAAGGGTTTTTCGATAAAATCATACGCCCCGTTCTGCATGGCCTCCACGGCGGTTGCCACATCGCCGTGCGCGGTAATGAGAATGACGGGCAAATCCGCGTCAATCTCCCGTACGCGGCGGAGCAGCGTCAACCCGTCCATTCCGGGCATCCGCACGTCCGAAAGAACGACGCCTTCAAAGGAAGGCAAAATTTCGGCAACCGCCTCTTCCGCGCGATCGAAATCGCGGACGGTGAAATCGAACAGTTCGAGGCACTGGCGTACGGAAAAGCGCAGGGTGCTGTCGTCATCGACCACGTAGACCAGGGATTCTTCCGTCATGGCGTTTTCCCGTCATTCCGCGCCCGGGGCAGGCGGACGATAAAGCGCGTGCCGCGCGGCTCCACATCCTCCGCGCGGATGTCGCCCCGCATGGCGCGTACGATATTGTCCGCTATGGCAAGGCCCAGGCCGATGCCTTCGCCGGACTTCTTGGTGCTGAAAAAGGGAGTGAATATCCGTTCCTTGTCGGAGGGGTCGATACCGGGGCCGGAATCGGTCACGGACAGGGCCACCATGCCCCGCTCGACCGTCACGGCCACGGCGACCGTCCTGCTTTCCCGGCCGCCCTGGTCGCACACAGCGTCAAAAGCGTTGTGCAGCAGGTTTATCAACACCTGTTCCAGCTGCATGGCGTCCGCCATAACCTCGGCCTCGTCCGGACAATCCACGGAGACCGAGCAGCGCGCCTCCTCCTGCTTAAACTGCAGGACGGTCAACGCGTTGGCTATGGCCGTCTTAAGCGGGACGATGTCTGTATGCCCGGGCGCTTTGCGCGAAAAATGTCGGAGCTGGTCAATGAGAACCTTGATGCGGTCCACGAGACCGGCCATGTGCCCGACGGTCTGGACCACCTTCTCATACCTGCCCTCCTCCGCCAGCCGCCTGCACGAAGCGGCGAACATGCCCATGGCCGTGACGGGCTGGCTGAGTTCGTGCACCACCGAGGCCGCGACCTGGCCGAGGGCCGCCATCCGGGAAGCGTGGAGCAGGTCGTCCTGGGCGGCGATCAATTCTTTTTCGGTCTGTTTGCGGATGCGGATTTCCTGCGCGAGCCGCCGGTTCACGGCCTGGATGCGCCGGGCCTCCAGCGCGCCGCGCCGCGCCCTGCTCCAGGCGAGCAGGGTGCGCAGAAGCAGGATGAGCAGCAACAGGATGCATACCGCGCTGCCGCCTATCAGCCACATTGTTTGTATTTCCTGCTGCAGGGCGGTGACCGGCGTGAGGAACCAGAAGGTCCAGCGGTATTCCTCGAACTGGCGAGTCGTGTACATCCAGGTTTCGCCGCCGATGTCCATCAGGTCGATGCCGTCTTTTTGGTACGCCGTCACCGCGATGGGATCCGGCAGCGTGTTGCCGTACTGCCGTTGGTAAAGGAGCGCGTCTCCCGCCTCGTCGCTCAGGGATTTGGTCGCGCGGTACCGCCAGTCGTCGCGGCTGGAGAGAAAGATGATGCCGTGTTCGTCCGTGATGAAGACGGTTTCGCCGCTGTCCCGCCATTCGCGTTGCAACATGGCAAGATTGACCTTGGTCACGGCCACGCCCGCCGGGTTGCGCGTACCCGCGGCGCCTGCCCCCGCCTCCTCCGGGATGGGTTTGGTAAAAAAGAACCCCGGCTTGCCGGTCGTCGCGCCCACGCCGAAAAACTGCCCGTGGCCGACATTCATGGCATTCTGGAAATACGGGCGATAGTGGTAATCG
>JAJBSY010000125.1 GCA_020861205.1 Deltaproteobacteria bacterium
TCCTCGGCGCCCGCGCCAGGGAAGCGGGCGTGCAGTACAGCCTGGCCTTCGGCGACCAGCCCGCCCTCATCTGCGACTGGGTCGACTGGGCGCGCGGTTGCGGTTTTCCGGTCGTAGCCGCAGGTCGAGGGCACAAGTGGCTTCCCCGGTTCGCCCAGTCCACCCCGGAAACCGTCTGGAACGACTGGGGCCTGACCGCCGAACAGGCCAAAATCGGCGGTTTGAACCCGAAAATGTTCAATTCCTTCCTGGACGGCTCCAAGCCGGCCATCGAATCGACCGCCGTGGCCAACGCCTGCAACCTTGAATCTCCCGACAAGGGCCTGGCTTTCCCCCCGTCCTCCATGGACGATCTGCCTTCGGTCATGCGGCCCAAGAGCGACGGCGGCATGTTGGAGAAAAAGGGCGTCGTGGAAGTGGCCTCCTGCCTCTACCCGGACGGCACCCCGGTTCCCAACGACATTCGTAACGGCGTCTGGGTCGTCGTGGAAGGCGACACGGAATACATACGCCGCTGCTTCCAGGAATACGGGGTCAAGACCGACGATACCGGCAAGTACTGCGCCGTGTTCCGCCGCTGGCACCTGATCGGCCTGGAAGTGGGCACCTCCGTCGCGTCCGTCGCTCTGCGCGGCGAACCCACGGGCAGCCCGGTCTGCTTCAACGCGGACGTTGTGGCGACCGCGAAACGCGACCTCAAGCCCGGTGAAATGCTTGACGGCGAAGGCGGCTACACGGTGTACGGCAATATCCAGCCGGCCCGCCGGTCCGTCGAAAACAAATGCCTGCCGCTCGGCCTGGCCCACAACATCAAGCTCGTCAAGCCGGTCGCCCAGGGCGAATCCGTCACCTGGAATCATGTTGAAGCCGATACCAGCCTGCCGGCCTATAAAATCCGCCAGGAAATGGAAGAACTCTTCTTCGGCAAGAAGTAACCCCACCCGTCCACGGGCCTCCCCTGCCGGAAGGCGGGGGAGGCCGAATCAACCAGGGAGAAGCCCATGCCCCTTTTCGCCGCCAACTTGAGCATGATGTACACGGAAGTGCCGTTCCTGGAACGCTTCGCGCGGGCGGCGGCCGACGGGTTCGTCGGCGTCGAATACCTCTTCCCGTACGACTACGATGCCCGCGAGCTGAAAGCGCTTCTTGACGCGCACGGCCTGCGCCAGGCGTTGTTCAACGCCCCTCCCGGCGACTGGGGGAAGGGCGAGCGGGGCATCGCCTCGCTGCCCGGACGGGAGGCGGAGTTCGCCCGCGCCATGGAAAAAGCCCTGCGATACGCGGCTGTTCTGGAGTGTGAAACCGTGCACGTCATGGCCGGAAACATTGTGCCGCTGATGCTGCCGCAACGGCAACGGGCCCTCTTCATGGCCAACCTGGCCCTGGCGGCGGACATGGCGGCCGAACAGGGCGTGACGCTCGTTCTTGAACCCATCAATCACCGGGATATGCCCCAATTTTTCCTTGAACGCCAAGACGCGGCCCAGGCCATCGTCCTGGAGTTGAACAGGCCGAATATCGCCGTGCAGTTCGATATCTACCACTGCCAGATTACCGAAGGGGACGTGGCAACGCGTCTCAAGCGCGACCTGCCGCATATCGGGCATGTGCAGATCGCCGGGGTTCCGGACAGGCACGAGCCGGACAAGGGAGAAGTGAACTACCCGTGGCTGTTCGCGTACCTCGACGAACTCGGCTATGCGGGATGGGTGGGCTGCGAATACATCCCGGAAGCGGAAACCAGCGCGGGGCTCGGGTGGTTTGCGCCGTGGCGCTCCAAACAGGCGATATCGCGATGAACCGGGCGGCCATGAAATACTTTCCAAGCTGTGAACAATCGGTATAATCCTTTTCGGGGCTTTTTTACATCATACGCAACACGCGCGGGACAAAGACGGGTACGCCATGTATTTAGGAGTTATCGCCGACGACTTTACCGGCGGCACGGATATAGCCGGATTCCTTGTCCAGAACGGCCTTTCGGTCACCCAGTATATCGGCGTGCCCGACGCGTCCCTGAACGCGCGGGAGACCGATGCGGCGGTCGTGTCCCTGAAAAGCCGCTCCTGCCCGAAGGAAGAAGCCGTCGACGCATCGCTTGCCGCTTTGCGCTGGTTGCGCGAGCAGGGGTGTGAGCAAATCTTCTTCAAATATTGCTCGACCTTCGACAGCACGGCCAAGGGAAACATCGGTCCGGTGACGGACGCGCTCCTCGACGCCCTCGGCGGCGAAATCACCGTCATGGCCCCGGCCTTGCCGGTGAACGGCAGAACCGTCTACCTGGGGTATCTTTTCGTGAACGGCGTGCCCCTGAACGAATCGGGTATGCGGCATCACCCGGTGACCCCCATGCTGGACGCGAACCTGATGCGCCTCACGGAACAGCAGTCCCGCGGCAAAGCGGCGAACATCCCCGTCGCCGTGGTTGACGCCGGACCCGAAGCCATCAGGGAAAATTTGCAAACCTTGCGGGAAAACGGCTATCGCTACGCCGTTCCGGATGCCTTAACCGAGGAGCACCTGGTCGCGTTGGGCGAAGCCGTATCAGGCCTGCCGCTGGTGACCGGGGGCTCGGGGCTGGGCATGGGCGTCGCCCGCCGCATTCGCCGGCAACACGGCCTGGACGGACGAAGCGGCACGAATGCCGGAAAGCCTCCCGGCGGACGCTGCGTCGTTCTGGCCGGGTCGGCCTCGGTCATGACCAACGCGCAGGTGGCGCGCTACAGCGCCATCGCGCAAGCCAAAAAGATCGACGTGCGCCGTTGCCTCACGGATGCGGACGGGTACGCCGCCGAGGTCGCGGCCTGGATCGGCTCGCTTGCGCCGGCGCCGACCGCGCCGCTGGTTTACGCGACCACCGGCCCGGACGAGCTTGTCGCCATTCAGAAAACGCTCGGGGCCGAAGCGTCGGGCCTGGCGGTCGAACGGTTTTTCGCCGCCCTGGCCGCCCGCCTGCTGGACGCGGGCGTGGATCACTTTATCGTCGCGGGGGGAGAAACCTCCGGCTCCGTGGTGAAGGCCCTCGGCATCAAGGCGTTTCACATCGGGCCGCAGATCGCGCCGGGGGTTCCCTGGGTCCGCGCGCTGGACCGGCCCGTTTCCCTGGCGCTCAAGTCCGGCAATTTCGGTAATGAAGACTTTTTCTCAACAGCCCAGGATTTTTTCAAATGACGGAATTCGATTATCGCACTCAGCTGGTGGCGCTCGGCGCATCCCTTTACGCGCGCGGGTACAGCGTGGGCGGCGCGGGCAACATTTCCCTCGTCCTGCCCGACGGTTCCGTCATGGCGACGCCGACCAACTCCTGCCTCGGCAGGCTTTCCGCACCGGATATCGCCATCACGGACATGGACGGCAATCATATCAGCGGCGCCGCTCCCACCAAGGAACTTCCCCTGCATCTCGCCGTCTACAGGGCCAAGCCGGGCTGCAAGGCCGTGGTGCATCTGCACTCGACATACGTAACCGCCCTTTCCTGCCTGTCCGGGCTCGATCCCGACAACGCGCTCCGGCCTTTCACGCCCTATTACGTCATGAAGGTCGGGCGCCTTCCCGTGGTGCCGTATTACAGGCCCGGCGCCGCCGAGCTGGGCGCCGAGGCCACGAAAATCGCCGGATCCGTCAACGCTTTCCTCCTGGCGAACCACGGTTCAGTCGTCTGCGGCCCCTCGCTCGTCGAGGCCGTTAACAGTGCCGAGGAGCTGGAAGAAACCGCCAAGTTGTATTTTCTGCTCTTGTCTTCCGGGCAGTCCATCCGCTATCTTTCCGAAAAAGATACCGCCGGGCTTGCCCCGGCAAAGGCGGAACCGACGTGATCCCGGCCCAGCGGCAACAGCTCATTTTGAAAACACTGGAACAACGCGAGGTCGCCAGCATCGCGGAACTGACGGACTCTCTCGGCGTTTCCCACATGACGGTGCGGCGCGATATCCAGTGCCTGGAACAGGAAGGGCGGGTGCTCCTTATTTCCGGCGGCGTCCGGCTCGCCGAACAGATCGAGACGGAACCTTCCCGCAAAGTGAAGGCGGCGCTGCAATCCACGGAGAAAGCCTTGATCGCCAGGGCTTCCGCCTCGCTCGTCGCGCCCGGGTCCACTGTGTACCTCGACGCGGGAACAACCTGCCTCGCCATCGCCACCCAGCTGGCCCAACGTGACGACATCACCGTCCTGACCAACGATTTCGCCATCATCGCCTACCTCATCGAGAGTTCCCAGTGCGAACTCTACCACACTGGCGGGCACGTCATCCGGCAGAACGAATCCTGCGTCGGGGAAAGCGCGGCGCGGTTCATTTCCTCGGTCAACATCGATATCTGTTTCATTTCCGCCTCGTCCTGGGACATGTACTATATCTCCACGCCGACGGAATCCAAGGTTCCGGTCAAGCAGGCCGCCGTCGGCGCGTCCGCGAAGAAAATCCTGGTCAGCGACGCCACCAAGTACGGCAAGGTCGGCTTTTTCAAGGCCGTTCCCCTCACGGCCCTGGATTACCTCATTACCGACGGCGGGCTCGCCCCGCATGTG
>JAJBSY010000323.1 GCA_020861205.1 Deltaproteobacteria bacterium
GGGCCTTACCGCCGCCTTCACCCACACGCTGATCATGGGCGCAACCGTTACCGCATAACGCTCTTCCTGGCCTTTCTCCTGTCCTATGCCCTGACCCATACCCGGTTCAAGGGGCTTGCCTTCTGCCGGGGCGTCGCGCTTCTGCCGCTGTTCGTGCCGTCCCTGTTCCCCGCTCTCGGCTTGCTCTATCTCTTCGGCTCACAGGGCGCCGTAACCGAGGCTGTGGGGCCCGTTCCCCTGTACGGCCCGCTGGGCATCATCCTCGGCGGCATCATCTACGCGCTGCCCCACGCGCTCCTGCCGCTCATGAACGCCATGCGCGACATCGACGCGGACCTGTACACCGCGGCCCGCACTCTCGGCGCCGGACCCTGGCGGCGATTTTTCACCGTCACCCTGCCGGGCGCCCGGTACGGCCTGGCCAGTTCCGGAATCGTGGTTTTCGTGCTGACCATCACCGACTTCGGCGTACCCAAGGTTCTCGGCGGCGATTATGCCATGCTTGCAACGGAAATATTCAAACAGGTCGTCGGAATGCAGGATTTCGCCATGGGCGCGACGGTCAGCCTCGTGCTGCTCGTCCCCTGTGTTCCCGCGTTCCTCCTGGACGGCTGGGTCCGCAGAAAACAGCGCTTCCAGTGGCGCGGAAGACCCTGTCGCCCGGAACCGGCGCCTCGGCGGGACGCGGCCTTCACTCTGCTGTCCTGGTCGGTCACGGCCCTGCCCCTCACCGTTATCGGCATGGTTGTCTGGGGTTCTTTCATCTCCTTCTGGCCCTACGAGCTGGGGTTGACCTTCGCCAACTACGGGTTTGAAAACTCCGTCTACGGCGCCCAGCCGTTCGTCAACAGCGTCCTGCTGGCCTCGGCGACCGCGCTGACCGGCGTGGTCCTCATTTTCGGCGGGGCCTATCTCGCGGAACGGTGCCCGACGGTACCTTTCCTGGGCGGAGCATACCGCCTGCTTGCCATTCTGCCGCTCGCCGTTCCCGGAACCGTGCTCGGCCTCGCCTATATTCTGGCCTTCAACACGGCCGGTTCGCCCATGCAGGCCGTTTACGGCACCATCCCCTTCCTGGCGTGCAACTGCGTCATCCACTTTTACACGGTCTGCCATTTTACCGCTTCGGGCGGGCTGGCCCGGCTGGACCCCAACTACGAAACCGTGGGCGCGACGCTCGGCGTCTCCCGTCCCCGGACCGTCTGGCGCGTCATCATCCCCATGCAGAAAGAGGTCATCGCGGACATGGCCTTCTATTTGTTCGTCAACGCCCTGACCACCATCTCCGCCGTGGTGTTCCTCTATTCGCCGGAAACCATGCCCGCGTCCGTGGCCGTTCTGCAAATGCTCGATTCCGGCGCCACGGCACAGGCCTCCGCCATGGGCACCCTTATCCTGGCCGCCGCGCTATGCGCGCGCTTGCTGCGCTCGCTGGCCGGGCGGGCTTTCCGGCAGTAAACGCCGCCCTTCCCGTTGCCCGTCTTTCCCTTGCATCTCCCGCCGTTTCGGTGCACATTCCCGGAGATATCTTCACGGAGTCCCGCGGATGCCGATACTTGATCTTCTGTTTTACCTGTGCATAGCACCTCTTGAAACAGCCATGCGGCATGTGCTGTTCGCCGCATTCTCGCTGACCGGCTCCTGGGGCGTCTCGCTGGTGCTGCTCAGCCTCGTCGTGAATATCGCCCTGATACCGGTCTATCACCTGGCCGAGACCTGGCAGGAAACCGAGCGGTCCGTTCAGCGAAAAATGGCCCCCAAGCTGGCGGAAATAAAAGAAGTTTTCACGGGCCGCGAACGCTGGATGTTCACCAGGGCCTTGTACAGGCTGCACGGGTACAGCCCGGTTTACGCCCTCCGGACGAGCTTCGGCCTGCTCATCCAGATTCCCTTTTTCTTTGCCGCGTTCCATCTGCTCAACGCCGCGCCGGTGCTTGCGGGAGCTTCGTGGCTCTTTCTCCAGGACCTGTCAAAGCCCGACGGGTTGCTTTCCCTGGGCGGATTTTCCATCAACGTCATGCCCTTCGTCATGACCGGCGTGAACCTTCTTTCCGCCGCCGTCTATACCACGCGGCTGACCCGGCGGGAAAAAATCCAACTCCACGGTTTGGCGGCCGTCTTCCTCATCCTTCTCTACCCGTCATCCGCCGCCCTGCTCGTCTACTGGACGTGCAACAACATCTTTTCGCTGGTCAAAAACCTGGTCTACACCCGGTTCGTCTACGCCAGAATGGACGCCGCCCGCGTCCACGCTCCGGCCGCCGGGGACATCCCGCTCCCGGAAAAACCCGTTCCCGGCCTCCTGGTCTGGGCCGATCTCGTCCCGGCCCTGGCTGCGGGCAGCCTTCTCGCCGCGGCCGTCATCATGCGCAAGCGCACGACGGTCAATACCCTCACCCTCTCGTTGATCGCTCTCGCGGCCGTTCTGGCCGGGTTCGCGCTGGCCTTGCGCCTTGCCGCCTTGCGGCGCGGCATCGACCCGCGCGACAATGGCCTGGCCCGCCGTTACGGCCTCTTCCCCCTGGTTGTCGCGTGTGTGGTCGCCCTGTGCGTCTGGAAGCTGACCTCGTTCAAAAAGGTGGCGGAGCCTCTGCCCTGGGTCTTTTTCCGGCTCTATGCCGTCGCCATCGGCCTTCTGGCCGGTTGGGGCGCGGCGCGCGAGCCGCTCCAGAGGTTCTTCCGGCGTTTCGCCGCCTATGCCGAAAGGCATCTCGACGCGCATACCGCCAAGGCCCTCTTCACCGCGTCCGCCCTGGTCATGGCGATCTTGACCTGCTGGTATACCCCGGCCGCGCTGTACGCCTCGGACCCGGATTTCTTTTACGAATCGCTGGGAACGTTGGCGGGAAGACTCACGTTCCGGGGGCTCGTCTTCCTGGGCGTTTCCGGTTTGATATTCCACTGGAGCCACGCCAGGCTCAAACCGTTCCTGGCCATGGCCTGGGCCTGGGCCGCGCTCGGCGCCCTGCTTTTTACTTTTGTGGCGACGGGCGATTACGGCACCATGGACGAATTCATCCTCCAGGACCCGGCGCTGCTTAAAACCCGCTTGGCGTTCCTGGTCGATCTCGCTGTCTTCACCGTCGCGGGGATATCGCTCTGGTGGCTTCTCCGCAGGAAAACCGGCGGAAAAACCCTTGCGGCGCTCTTGCAGGGCGCATCGTTCGCTCTCTGCCTCATGGCCGGATACCAGGCCGTTGCCGCGCCTCCCAGCGCCAACGCGAACATGGAGCAAGCGACGTCGCGGCTGCCGGACTACAACGACGAACTGTTCGGATTTACCCGCACCGGCACGAACACCGTCGTCCTCATGATCGACATGTTCACCGGAAGCCACATGGAACGGATACTCGCCTCGACGCCCGAACTGCGCGAAGGGCTGGACGGGTTCGTCTGGTACCCGGACACCCTTGCTCCCGGGGCGACGACCCTGCTTTCCATCGGCGCCATCCTCGGCGGGGAAGCTTACACGCCGCCGGCCGTCAACGCCCGGCGCGAAAAACCTCTCAAGGAAGAATTGAACAAGGCTTTTACCACCTTGCCGGACGTTTTCGTCCCCCGCGGCTATTCCGTGGCGCTTGCCGACGTTGAGGAGCTCGTGCCGTCCCTGTTCGAAAGCATGTGCCCGGCCGCGTCCAAAACGCTGGTCGTGGGCAAATCGCTGACAACCGCCTACACCGGCTACTGGCGTGAAAAAATGGGCCTGCCCTCCCCGCTGCCGGAAAGCCGTGCGCCGTTCATGGCCGGCGTCGGGCTGTTTCGCGCAGCGCCCTGGGTTCTGCGCGACCATATTTATTATGACGGTTCGTGGCTGGGTACCCAGACGGTCATCCACAACCCCTCCGAGGGACCGTACGCCATGCTGGACGTCCTGCCGGAGGTCGCCAACGCGGACCGGACCGTAAGCACCGTCAAGTACATAACCTCCCTGGTGGCCCACTATCCCTGGCGGCTCGACGAGGCGACCTGTATGCCCGTGGACCGCAAAGGCGCGTATACTGTGGGCAAGGACCGCGTCATCCGCGAGCATGTGATAAACGAACGGTGCGGCCTCCTGGCCCTGGCCCGCTGGTTCGCCTGGATGCGGCGCGAAGGCGTCTACGACAATACCCAGATAATCATGGTATCGGACCACGACGGCAATGATTCCCCCAGGTTCGGCAAGGAGTTCGACGACCTGCGGCCGGGCAACGTGCCGTGGAAACCCGACGCCCTGCTCCTGGTCAAGCAACGGAACAGCAGGGGGCCGCTGCGCGTGGACGACCGCCCCATGTCCTCGGCGGATATCGTGCCCCTTATCTGCGGCGCCGACGGCCCTTGCCCCGGTATCGCCTATCCCGATCCGCTGGCGGAGCGCGAATCGCCCCGGGTCCGCACGCACAGCGCGGGCCTGGCGAGCATCCGCCGCCATGCGGGCGACCATTTCAGAACCCGGGATTTTCGGGTCACCGGCTCCATGTTCAAAAGGGAAAATTGGGAACGGATGGAGGCGCGGCCATGAGGCGGCATTTGGCTGGCAAAA
>JAJBSY010000072.1 GCA_020861205.1 Deltaproteobacteria bacterium
GTGTACGGATCATGACGCCCGCCATGCCGCTTGAGGGCGCGTTCGATCTGCACACGCACAGTTCGCCGAGCCATTTCCCCCGCCGTTTCGACGACTGGGAGCTGGCGGAATCGCTTTGCGCGAGCGGCATGGGCGGCGCTATTCTCAAATTCCACGCGGGCGGCACGGCCGCGCGCGCGGCTCTTGTCAACAAACGAATAGGCCGCGAGGTACTTTTCGGTTCCATCACCCTGAACGCCTTCGTGGGCGGGCTGAACCCGGTCGCGGTCGAAGGTGAGCTACTCCTTGGCGCGAAGATGGTCTGGTTGCCGACGATCCATGCCGCCAACCATATCGCCTACTACGGGGGAACCGAGTGGAACCACCTCAAGGCGGCCGCCCCGCTCCCCCATGTTTCCGAAGGGATCGCCGTGTGCGGCCCGGACGGGGAATTGCTTCCCGAAACGCGGAAGATCATCGATCTCGTTGCGGCAAACGACGTATGCCTTGCGACCGGGCACCTTTCGCCCGGCGAATCGGCCGCGGTCTGCCGGGCGGCGGTCGAGGCGGGGGTTAGGCGGATCGTCCTGACGCACCCCGACTTTGAAACGCAGGCAATTCCGCTTGCGGCCCAGATCGAGTTAGCGCGCATGGGAGTTCTGATCGAAAAGACGGCAATTCCGCTCAAATTGGGCCATGTGACGGTTCAGGAGATGGCCCGGAGCATCAATGCGATCGGCGCCGAGCATTGCCTGATCGCGACGGATTTCGGCCAGCGCGACAACCCGGAAATTCCGGGCGGCCTCCGCGCCTTCATGGAGACTTTGCATGAGAACGGAGTTTCCATCGAACATCTCCGGCGGATGGTCATCGACAACGCCCGGTATGTGCTGAAGGTATAGGGCGCCGCCACCGTCCCGGAGTTTCCGAAAAAGCTTGAGATGGCCGAAAATACAAGGCTTTGCGGCCAAAACCGCAAAGCCTTGTATGCTATCCGTAGCCAGTTCGTGAACACGCGCGGAATATCCGCGCCGTGGCTCTACCCCCGGATGCTCCTGGGCAGAATCATCTGGTGAACCGGCGTGATGGACCGGGGGTTCTGGTACGCGGCGCCCACAAAGGCCGCGAAGTATTGCCGCAGGCGGGGAAGGGAAACGATCTCGTCCACGAACCCGTGCCGGGCGCAGAAGATAGGCTTTGACTTTTCGGCATAGTCCTTCACCAGCTCGTTCATTTTGTTCATCACGGGCGTCAGGTCATGCCCCGCCTCCTGCTCTTTGACCAGCCTTCTGGCGTACGAGGCCACGGCCGCCGTTTCGCCGTGCATGACATAGATTTCCGTGAGCGGGGTGCCGAGCGTGAACGCGTTGTTCTCGTTGGCCTGCGGGCCGCCCATGACGTAGTGGGCGGCGGCAGTTCCCTTCCTGAGCACGAGGCAGAGCATGGGAACGTCCGTTTTCTCGATGGAATACACGAGGCTCTGGCCCAGACCCAGCAACTCCGCCTTTTCCGCGAGGTCGCCAACGTCGATGCCGGTCGTGTCCTGAATCCAGATGATGGGCAGGTTGTCCCGGCCGCAGAGGGTGACGAACTCGCTTTGCTTGATCAGGCCCTGGCGGTAATGCTTTCCGCCTACGCCCATGGAGCCTTCGGGGGCGTATTCGGGGTAATCCTCGAAAAAGCCCTGCTTGTTGCCGATCAGGCCGACCGGGAACCCGTCGATCTTGCCGATGCCCGCGAAGGTTTCCGGGCCGTATTCCGGGCGGTATTCCATGAACTCGCTGTTGTCCAGGATCCTGGCCAGGACCTGGTAAACATCGTACTGATACTGCTGGTTGGCGGGGACGATGGAATTGAGCTCTTCCATCGGGAAGCGCGGCAGCGCGGGGGAATCGACCCGGAAAAACTTGGGATCGTAAGCCGGTATCCCGTCCATGTACCGCTTGATGCCGTCCAGGACGCTTTCTTCCGTGTCGTGGACTTCCCGGAAAAAGGCGGTTTCGTCGAAATGGATTTCGGCGCGCCCGGGAGCTTTGCCGCGGAAGGCTTTGGTGGCTTCGATGATCTGCTGCAGCCCTTCAAGGTCGAAATGGCCCTTGGGGCTCATGCCCCCGACGATTCCGGCCCCGCCCACGGCAATGTTGGCGTCCTTGTGCGCGAGCAGGATGGTCGGGCTGATCCCGTGATACCCGCCGCCGGCCGGATTGGTCCCGTAAATGGCGTTCAGGACGGGAATGCCGAGCCGGTTCAGTTCGGCGTGCCGGAAAAATGTCGCGCCGTTACCCCGGCGGCCGGCGTAAACTTTTTCCTGCTCCGCCAGCTTCACGCCGCTGCAATTGAGGATCCAGACCAGCGGGATGTGCAGCCGCTTGGCGAGGTCCGTGACCATGAGGATGTTTTCCGCCTGCCCGGCGATCCAGGCCCCGGCCATGATCTTGTTGTCGAACGCGATGACGACGGCCCATTTCCCGTTGATTTTCCCCAGCCCGTCAATGACGCCGGTACAGCCTTCCTCGTTCCCGGCGGGGTTGTACAGGGTGTGCAGGGGGCACCAGGTTCCCGGGTCCACCAGGTAGTCTATGCGCTCATAGGCGGTCATCTGCCCTTTTTTGTGGATCGCTTCCGCGGGCAACCCCGCCTTTTTCACGGCCTCGGCCGCCTGGGCCAGTTCCTGTTCCTCCCGGCCGATCGCGACGGGGTTGTCTTTGAGGAATTCCAGCATCGACGGGCTGAGGGCTTCGCCAATTTGCGGCATACCGACAAAATACGGTCTCAGCGGGGTCTGTTCTCTATACATACGGCATCGTTCTCCTTTCAAAGCATTATGCGGCCGCATCCGTTATAGTGTTTTTTCCGAAACTCCCGCACGGCGCGTCTTCCGGCGGCTGAACCGAAAGACGCGCCACGCCAGTCACACATATCGTACGTTCTTCTCTGCGACTCTTCTTTATGCCGCCACCGTTCTTTTGCCAAAGTACTTTTGCAGGACAAAGATGCCCACGACGATGGCAGCGCCCAGCAGGTTGCTGGGGATTGTCGGCCAGATGATCAGGAAGGGAACCGCGAAGAGCGCCAGGCGCTCCACCGGGTTCAGGTCCTTGACCAGGAAGCCCTGTACCGCCGAAGCCAGGCCGATTATGCCGATGAGCGCGGTAACGGTGCCGACGACCGTGTCGAGGACACTGCCGCCGTGAAGCATCAGGTACGGGTTGTAGACGAACATGTACGGCACCACGAAGCCCGCCGCTGCCGTAGCCAGAGCCACGAAGCCGGTCTTCAGCGGGTCGGAGCGCGCGATGCCGGCCGAGGCGTAGGTCGCGAGGGCCACGGGCGGCGTTACGTCGGCCAGGACGCCGAAATAGAGGCAGAACAGGTGCGCGGCCTGCATCGAAATGCCCATGTTGGCGAGAGCGGGCGCGGCGAGGGTGGAGGTTATGATGTACTGCGCGGTCGTGGGCACGCCCATGCCCAGGATGATCGAGCCGATCATCGTCCAGAAGAGGGCCAGCGGCAGGATGCCCATGGAGAGGTCGAGCACGAAGGAAGAGAAGGCGAGCCCGACGCCGCTGATGGCGATGACGCCGATGATGATGCCCGAGCAGGCGCAGGCTGTCGCCACCTCTATCGCGCCCATGCCGCCGCTGATCAGCGCGTGCAGTATCATTTTGGGCGTCATCCGGTGTTGCTTTGGCCCAAGCCAGGAGAAGACGACGATCGCGATGATGGACCAGAATACCGCCATGGTCGGCGAGTACCCGAGGGCGAGAATGACGACCAGCGCGACGATCGGCAGCAAGAGGTGCCAGCCTTGCTTCAGCACGTTCAGGGCCCGCGGCAGCTCGGAAGCGTCCATGCGTTTCATGCGCTGTTTGCCGGCCCGGAAGTGCACCATGAAGATGATCGAAATGAAGTACAGCGTCGCAGGGATTGCGGCGGCGATGACGACCTCCCAATAGGAGATAGCCAGGAACTGCGCCATGATGAAAGCCGCCGCGCCCATAACGGGCGGCATGACCTGTCCTCCCGTGGACGCGCAGGCCACCACCGCCCCTGAAAACATCGGCGTATAACCGGACTGCTTCATCAAGGGGATGGTGAACGAGCCGGTGGTCACCGCGTTTCCCGTGGAACTGCCGGAGACCATGCCCATCAGGCCGGAGGCCACGACCGCGGCCTTGCCGGCTCCGCCCAGACTCCTGCCCGTCAATGCCACCGCGAGGTCGATGAAGAACTGCCCCGCGCCGGAGATGGTGAGGAAGGATCCGAATAGGCAGAACAAGAAAATAAAGGATGCCGAAACCCCCAACGGAACGCCGAAGATGCCGTCCGTGCGCAGATACATGAAGGGAGCGAGCGTGTCTATGGAAAATCCCCGGTGTCCGAGCATGCCGGGGAAATACGGACCGAAAATGCCATACACGAGTGCCACGGTGGCGACGATCGGGAGCGGCCAGCCCATGGAACGCCTGGTTGCCTCAATCACCAGCAGAATCATGAATATGCCGAGGATGATGT
>JAJBSY010000194.1 GCA_020861205.1 Deltaproteobacteria bacterium
CCTGTATATATTCCCAATAAGCCATCGATGGTTATCAGAAAACAGATGACGAAGGCTGCTCTCATATTTATCCCTAATAAACCAAATTTAGGAAATCCCTCTACGTTTAAGCTCTTGGGCGATTGCAGATTCGTTCTTTTTTGCCTCGATCAAACGACGCCAACCCTCATCCATTGATTTACCGATATTTTTGAGCGTTTCAGCATTCTCAGGCATTACAACTACATTTCCATGGAAACCCTCTGGAGATCCAGCTAAAGGGGCGAGATTCATTGGATTTTTCTTTATGCCCATATCGCTGGTATCATCATTGTCACTATTTGAAGTACTTTCCGGTATTGAAAAAATCCTGTCGCGCCTGTCGTATATTTGTTTTGCTAAAGCTCCAATTTTACCCGCATTGGAATCCGGGATCACTCCACTAGAGTCGATCGCCCCTTCGATAAATTTAACCCCTTTTTCTCCAAGCCGCAGCATGGTTCCAGTTTTATTCTCCATCTGCGAAGCAATATGAAGCCTCTGAGCACCTTCGACAAACGCTTGAGCGGCCTTTACCCCTTTATCGATCATGGTCTGGCCAATCTGATTCCAATTATTTGAAAAATTCTGCGTGAATCGCTGGGCTCCAATAGCTATAGGCTGCATAAACTTTGCCAACGGCCGTCCCACTTTCTCCGCAACTTGCGCGCCTGAGACATACAAACGAGGATTCAATCCCTCCGGATCAACCAGACTCACGGGATCATCCACGCAGTAATCATACACGTCGTGATCCCCGCCGGTATCCCCGAGCGGATCCGGGCTGGTGAACCGGCCCACGACGGGATCATAATCCCTATACCCGAAGCGGACAAGCCTCGTATCCTTGTCCGCGAGACCGCCCGCGAACCCGACCGGGAGGTACAGCTCCGGCCGGGTATCGGTTAGCAGGTTGCCGAAACTGTCGTACCAGAGATGCTTGACGGGCCGCCCGCCGTGGTCCCGGACAGCCTTGGGTGTGCCTACCTGGTCGCAGACGCAGAAAAGCACCGCCTCGCCGCCCCGGATGCCGAACAGCGAGGGGAGCGCGCTCCCTTTGCGCAGTGCCGCGACGCGGCAGGCCGCCATGCGCCCCCGGCCGTCATAATGCGGCAGGTACACAACCCCGGTTTCGTGGTCCGCGCAGGCTTCCAGGCGGAAGGGGTCGAGCCAGGAATATTCCATGACCAGCGCGCCGTCCGCGTATTTTCGGACCGGACCGACGGGGTTGGGCGACTTCGGATCATATGTGTAGCGGAGGACCCGGCCGGACGGCAGGGTAACTTCCCGCAAAAGCGTGTTCTCATAAACGTAGGCAGTTTTTGCTTCCCCTCCGCGGCTGAAGGCGAGGTTTCCGGCCGCGTCGTAAAAGAACTCTTCGCTCCCGGCCAGGACGAGGCGGCCGCTCTCGTCGTATGCATACGACACCGGCCGCGCATACCGGCCGGTGTCGTAACAGACCAGCGACCGGGTGCGCCGCCCCGCGCCGTCGTAGGCATACCGTTCGGCCAGGCACTCGTTGCGCCATACCTCGAGGAGGTGCCCCTTGGCGTCGAACCGGTATTCATATGCCTCGTACCGCTCGTCCCCGCATTCAAGCTTGCGCGCCAACCGCCAGGTGCGAGGATCCACGGCGCAGCGGACGGCGAACGGCTGATACGGGTCATGCCCCGCAACGGGTTCCGCGAAATAACTTTTCATAATTCCCCCAACGGCGGAAGCGGCGAATCGGCAGCCCCGCCGGGAACGCCCGCAAAGGCGGACGGCTGATGGGCCCGTTCCAGTTCGCTCGCGTATGCCGCCTCGCAATGGCCGTCCTGCCAGAAAAACAGGGCGTCGATAACGCGGCGGAACGTCGCCCTGCCCCGGCCGGAATGCCGGAGGCGCCAGGCGCGGCTCGACAGGGTTTCGTCCGCCCAGCCGCCGAGAAGGGCGTTGCAGAGCTGGTCGAACGCGACCGCGATTTGCAGGGGCATCCGTTTGACGGGCGGCATCAGACCGCCTCCAGCGCTTCCACGGTCGGCGCGGCTTCGGCCGCGGCCTTGCGCGCTCCGCCGGTCTCCATTTGCGCGGCCTTGTGGGCCAGCGCGCCGCCCATGTACAGGGCCAGGAACTCGTCCGGGGCCAAGGTCAGCCGGACCAGGGACCGGGAAACCTCTCGGCCCTCCTCGTCCTTTTCGATCTTCCAGCCGTTCCAGGTGACGGATTCCGGAACGCCCGGCACCCCCATTTTCGCGAGGGCGGCGGCGTTGGCGGAATCCGCGAAGTTCTGCTGATCCAGCGCGTCGTAGGAAAAATGCAGGATTTGCCCGTGCACCGGGTGGTCGAACCCGGCCAGGATGGCGGCAGACGTTTCCGCGTCTATGGCGGCGATCTTCCGCGCACGAGCCTCCACAAGCGGATCGGGTGCGGCGGCCGTTACTTCCGCCCATGTCGGCTTCCCTCTCCTGTCATCGAGCCAGACGACCTTGTTCCAGGCGTCCTCGGTATTGTCCGTGACCGAACCGCGATACGAAGCTCCCGCGAGGATAGTTTCAACGGCAAGTGCTATATCCATGGTCATATTTGTCCGTCCTTACGCTACACGATGAATGAATAGTTCACTGAAAACGGTTCGCAACGTGGGATACGGCACCAAGGTTTCCCCAAAACCGTTTGTGGCCTTCGTTGATTGACATATATGCTGCAGTTCGAGAACCGACGACTCTTCCAGGATGATCCTGCCCATCACTATCGAATCATAGCCTATCCGGTCCATGTCCGTTCCCGTCGCGGCGGTGGATCCGAAGAGAAGTTCCCGGTCGCGGGTAACGTCGACAAGCCTCGCGGCCGCCCTAACCACCAAAAACGAAGGGCACCGGGCGTACACATCGTAAACTCCGGCCGGAAGGGTTATCTGGTTGTTTGCAAGGCCGGATCCGGGAATGTCGGTTTCGAGCACGTTGAGATCCCTGGTCCGCCACGCTCCGGCGGTAAAGGTTCCGCCGGTCGCGCTGTAAGCCTTCTCGTCGCGGGCGTACAAATACTGCTGCGCAACCCGGAATCGTGACGTATCCAGCTTGCCGTTCGCCTGTTGGATCAGCGCCGCGATGTTGGCTTCGGAAGCTTCCGCCACCGCGCCGTACATTTTGAGCATGGGCGTGTAGATGGCGTTGCCGCCATCGAAACCCGCCCGTTTTCCAAGCAGCGGCACCCGGAACGTGGCTACCCCGTCCCCGGTGGAAAACCTGCCGCAAATACCGCCGTTACCGTCCCGCTCCGCGTTCCAGGCCGCTTCGTCGGTCACGGCCGGAGATCCCGCCGCCAGGGCCTGTTCGATCTTGGCCCAGGCTTCGGGATACGCGGACCGGAGAAGCAGGCCGTTGTCGAGGCTGAGGTCCAGAAAACCCGGCTCGACGATGTCGAGCGACGACCAGACGGGCGTCAGCAGCGGCAACCCCGCCGTCCGCCTGACAACCTCCAGCAAGCCGTCCTTCGCATCCTCGAGCATGGCCTTCACATGGATGGGCGCGGCCGCAAGACCCGATGTCCCTGCTTCATGTTCTTCCCGAGTTGCCAGGCGGACGACGCCCTTCATCTTTTCCGAAGCGTCGGATGCCCCCTGGTTGACGGCGGTGGCCGCTTCCAGCGCGCTTTGCGCGGCGGATTCCGCCATAAGCGCCGCGCTTCGCGCCTGGCCCGTCGCATCCGCCGCCATGGCCCGGGCGTCCCGCGAAGCCGCGAGGCTCTCGTCCGCCGACGCCGCGGCCTCGTTCGCCGCGTTCCGCGCCTTATCCGCCGCCGCATACAGGGATTCCGTATACTCGATGGGCGTCACGTCCGACCCGCGCGGTATTTGCAGCGTCCACTCGAGCCGGTCGTCAATTTCCTGGGCCATGGCGACCAGGCGGTCGAAATCCGTCTCCACCACCTTGGCCGGGAAACGCCCTCCTTCCGGGTAGTCGCTTTCCTGCACCCGCTTGGTCCAACGGTACAGCACCAGTTTCGGACCGAAAGAAGGCGGCGTGAAAAACTTGACGTGAACGCCTTCTTCCGAATCAAGTCCCTCGACCATGAAATTGGTCAGTTCCGTCTGCAACACCCCGTCCACGCTGATCGCGCGCACGTCGTCCGCGTGAAACACGGGAAACGGCACGGGAAACCGCGCCTGCAACCCGTCCGGTTCGTAGACCACGCTCGTGGCCGCGCTTCCGGTCATCGTCATATCAATCCCCCCTGAATGGTTTCGCCGGGAGTGGCATCTCCCGTCCCATGCCCGCCGAGACGACCCTCCATGGCCGCCGCTACCTCGTCAAACGCCCGCTCCGCATAGCGGCCGAGCCGGTCCCGGAACTCCTTGAACGCATCGACGCGCACCGCTTCCTCCGCCTCGGCAAGCCTTGCCGCGAGCCCCGCGAGGAAACGCGCCTCCGCCCGGGTCAAAACCCGGCGCGCGTCCTCGGGGACGCCGTTTCGTTCCTGGGCCGCCAAACGG
>JAJBSY010000039.1 GCA_020861205.1 Deltaproteobacteria bacterium
CATCCGCATGGCGGAAGGTTCCCAGGATCCGCCTCCCCCGGCGGATCCGTCCCTGATGGCCGACGCCCTCGCGTTCGTGGACGAGCTTGCGGCCCGTTCGCGCGAAGCCGTGGAAAAAGCGGCCGTCGTCCGGGCCGGGGAAAAAGACCTGCCCGTCCTGCGCGACGGTGTGACCCTGGCCGAAGGGCATGTCGCCGCGACCGAGGCGGAGCTGGCGGAAATGCTCCGCCTTGCCGGTTGCTCCAGCCTCGAGAGCTACCGGAGCGCGCACGCCGCCTGGGAACAGCGTGAAGCCGCGCAGGCCGCGCGGCGGATCGCCATGGCCGCGCTGGAGCGCGAAGCCGGGGATGCCGGGATACCGCTCGAGGAAGCCCTCGCGTCGTTCGCCGCCACCGGCCCGGAAGATGCGGCGGCCGCCCTTGCCGCCAAGGAGGCGGAGCTGGGAGAAGCCCTGGCCCGCGAGCACGAGATCGCCGAGCGCAAGGGCGGCCTGGAGACGGCCATGGCCGGATTGCTCAACGAAAAGGGGCTGACCGATCTGCTGGCCCGGCGGGAAAGCCTTACGGGCGCTCTCCGGGAGGCGGCCCATGAATGGTCGCGCCTGGCCGTGGCGCGCGAAATGCTGCTTACCGCGAAAAGCCGCTTTGAATCGGAACGGCAGGGCGGCGTCGTGCATTACGCCGGAGAAATTTTCAGCGCCATCACCGAAGGCGCGTACAGCGGCATCACTGTGTCGCTTTCCGACGAATCCATCGGCGCCGTCATGCGTGACGGCGGCGTGAAAAACCCGGAAACCGAGCTCAGCCGGGGAACGCGCGAGCAGCTCTACCTCGCGCTCCGCCTGGCCTATGTCCTGGATCACGGCGCGCAGGCCGAAAAATTGCCCGTGGTGATGGACGACATCCTGGTCAACTTCGACGACGGGCGCGCCCGGAACACGGCGGCGGCGCTGGCTTCCTTCTCCCGGAATCACCAGGTGCTCTTTTTCACCTGCCACGAGCGGACGGCCGCCATGCTGGCCGAGGCGGCCCGGGATACCGTCAGCTACGCCCTGCGCGGGGGAAACTTCGTCCGGATCTGACGTTTCCGCTCCCTTGTCCCTTCCGCGCAGCCGATTCCTCAATTCGGCATTTCGGCCGTATCATGGCGTACCGGGAATCCTCGCCGGCGGCCTTCGGGTCTGCCCCCGGACGCCCCCATATTTATCGCGTTCCCGCTCTTTGCAGCGCATCGTTTTTACGCTACAGTGCGCGGGCTATGCGGGTATCCATACAAAATGTCAGCAAATCCTTCGGCGGCCGGGACATTCTGGCCGATTTCTCGCTGGAGATTCAATCCGGCGTGCGCCTATGCGTATGCGGCGCCAACGGTACGGGCAAATCCACGTTGCTGCGCATTCTGGCCGGGGTGGATATGCCGGACGCCGGGCGCGTCATCCTGCCCAAGGGCTGCCGTTTGGGCTACGTGGAACAGGAATTGGACGAATCCACGCTCGACCGCGAACTGCTCGATTACGTGGTGGACGTCCTGCCGGACTGGAACGAGTTCTGGTCTTCCTGGCACGAGGCGGCGGAAAAAAACGACGAACCCTCGCTGGCGCGGTTGGCCGTGCGCCAGGCCGAGCTGGAGCAGGTCTACGGGTACAACCCGGAACACACGGCCAAGGCCGTGCTCACGGGGTTGGGATTCGCGGAAAACAAATGGCGCCGCCCCTTGCGGGAGCTTTCCGGCGGCTGGCGCGAGCGGGCCAAGCTCGCGCGCATTCTCACGGCCGGCGCCGACGTGCTCCTGCTCGACGAACCCACTAACCACCTCGACCTTGACGCCGTGGAGTGGCTGGAAAGTTTTCTCACGGAGTACCAGGGGGTACTCGTGTTCGTGGCGCACGACAGGGTGTTCATGGACAAGATCAGCACCCACATCCTGTATCTCGGGGTCGGAAAGCCCCTTTTCCGCAAGGGGAACTTCACGCACTTCATCGCGCTCCAGGAAGAGATGGAAGAGCAGAAGGAACGCGAGGCGGCCCGCATTCAGGACGAAATCGACAAGAAAATGGCTTTTGTGCGCCGGTTCAAATACAAGGCGACCAAGGCCAGGCAGGCCGGGTCCAAACAGAAAATGGCCCGCAAGCTGGAAAAGGAACTTGAAGGGCTCGCCCCGACCCAAAAACGCCGGGAACTCAACTTCGTCTGGCCGGCCCCTCCCCAGGCGGACAGAACCGTCCTGGTTGTCTCGGACCTGGCCTTCCATTTCCCCGACGGGAAAAAAATGTGGGAGAAACTCTCGTTCACCATTTACCGGGGCCAGAAAATCGCCTTGGTCGGGCATAACGGTTCCGGTAAAACCACCCTGCTCCGGCTGCTGACGGGGAGCCTTGAAAAGACCGGCGGCACGGTCCAGATGGGCCAACTCGTAAAAATGGGCTATTTCAGCCAGCACCAATTGGAGACGCTGAACCCGTCCGGCACCGTGCTCGGTGAAATACGGCGGCTCTCGGACCCCCGCACCACGGAAGAGGAGCTCATGAGCGTGCTCGGCCTTTTCCTGCTCGGGCAACACTTTTTCGACCGCAACGTCGGCACGCTTTCGGGCGGGGAAAAAAGCCGCCTGATTCTCGCGTCGCTTTTTCTCGCCCGCTGCAACTTTCTCATCCTGGACGAGCCCACCAACCACCTGGACCTGGAAAGCCGCGAAGCCCTGGTTGAAGCCCTGGACAATTTCCCGGGCACCATCCTGATGGTGGCGCACGACCGGCATCTTCTCGCGGAAGTGGCCGACGAGGTCTGGCAACTGGATGCGGGCGCGTTTACAGTGTATGACAGAGGGTATGACCAGTACGCGGAGGCCAGGAAGGCCGCCCTTCCCGCCGCGAGCGGCCCTTCGCTCAAACCGGAGGCGGCGCCGGAAGGCGGGCTCCGGGCGGCGGTAAAACCTTCCCTGTCGCGCGAGGAGCAGAAACGCATCAAACGCGAACAGGCCGAGCTTCGTAATACCCTGTATAAGGAAATCAAACCGCTCCAGGAACACTATGCCGCCTTGGAACGGGAACTCGAGAGCGTGCTGGAAAAGCTTGACGCGGTCCAGACACTGCTGGCGGACCCCGAGGTCTATGCGGACTCGCCCCGGACCACGGCGTTGCTGCAAGAATTTCATACCTTGCAATCTTCGTCCGAGACCGTCATGGAAACCATGGGCGACCTGGAAGCGCGCATAGCGGTTCTGGAGGAAAAACGCCAGGCCCTGACCGACGACGAATAAGGAGTCTTCATGCCGAAAAATCCCTATATCGAGGCCATGTGCCGTGAGACGCAGGACGTCAACCCGCTGTTTAACTTCCTGGGCGCGCGGCTCGTTTCGGCCGCCAACGGCGAAGCCAGGATGGAACTGCCCGTATCCCCCTGCCTGACCCAGGGCGGCGGCGTGGTCGCGGGCGGCATCCTGGCCACCCTGGCGGACGAGGCCATGGCCCACGCGGTCATCACCCTCTTGGACCACGACAAGAACACCGTCACCACGGAAATGAACATCCGCTACCTGCGGGCCACGGATCCGAACCGGAACGGCCTGCTCATCGGCACCGCCAGGATAGTCAAAGCCGGCCGCAGCATCCTGACGGCCGCAGCGGAGGTTCATGACGACGCCGGGCGGCTCCTCGCCACGGCGGGCGGTTCCTTTTTCGTGGTCGAGGCCAAGAAGCCCTCGTGAGGGAAATCACGGCGGTTGCCGGGATTTTGCGGCGAAACGGCGAGTTTCTGGCCGTTCGGCGTCCGGAGGGCAAGGTCATGGCCGGGTACTGGGAATTTCCCGGCGGCAAGATCGAACCGGGCGAAACGCCTTTCACGGCGTTACGCCGGGAACTGGAGGAAGAACTCGGGATCAGGGTCGATACCGCCGACTTCTGGCAGACCTCGACCCATGCCTATGCCCATGGCCGCGTAACGCTGCACGTCTTCCTGGTGCGGACCTTCGGCGGCGAGCCCGCACCAATGGAAAACCAGGAATTGCGCTGGGTGACGCCCCAGGAGGCGCAACGGCTCAACTTCCTGCCGGCGGATCTGCCCATCCTGCGGGAACTGGCCCGCCGCTAGCCTGGCGGCGCGGCATCGCGACCCTGAACCGGCGCTCCGACACGAAAAAGAACCCGCGCCATAACGCACATCGCGCCTCGTCCGGAGGCGCGGGCGGTAGAAGCCGCAGCCTCACGGTCGCCGCAACAGGCTATGCTCCAGGATGATGACCGCCAGCGTTCCCACGACAAACCCGTTGCCGACCACGGGCCGGAGCATGGCGGGGAAGACGCTGAACGTCTCCGCCGGAGCGAACGCCACGATGAGACCCAGCATGAGCGGCAGCCCGACCGTCATGCCCGATGGGAAATCCGTCACCCCTCTGTCCTCCACGAGCAGGATAAGCCCGCTGGCGAGCTGGGAGGCCATCAGGTAAAAAAGAAGCGCTCCCATGACCGGCCCGGGAATAGCTCCGAGAAC